>CAKPST010000012.1 GCA_934183355.1 uncultured Prevotella sp. | reverse complement strand
TCGATATGTGGGTCAAGCTGGTTGTCTGTTGCCGAACCGAAGAGGAATGCCTCGCTGCGCTCCCACTCACGACGTGTATTCTTGAATGCTTCGCATGCTGCATTTATCTCGTCCTGTGTCATAGTGCCAGCCTCGGCAGCCTTGTATAGAGTCTGTGCAGCGCTGTAGAGAGTGCGTGCGTTGGCTGCGAGAGCCTGGTATGTGGGGTAGACAACGTTCTGCACGTAGTTCTTTGCCACCTTCTGCATCTCCTTGTCAGAGCTGCTCACTGATGTTGTGGCTTGACCAACCTCAGGGAGATTGAACTCCTCGTCGCCGCCGTTGTCGCTGCTACATGCTGTAAATCCAAGGGTCATGGCTCCAAGAAGGAACGCCATTACGAATTTCTGAATCTTTTTCATCTTTTTACTATTAATGATTATTATTATAAGTTGTTACAGGAATAGGCCCTGATAAGCCACACCGATGTTTATGGCAGGCTCGTTGTTGTACTGCGACTTAAACTTGCGATAGCTGTATTCGGCCTTGACGCAAATCTGAGGCAGTGGGTAATAATTGATGCCACCGGCAAAAATCTTCTTGCTTGTGTATTCCTTCGAGCTGCCAAGGCAAGAGTTGTAGTACTCAAAATGTCCAAATACATAGAGCTTCTGCTTGTCGGCACGAAGCTTAGCTATCTGCGAGAAGATGTCGTAGCCAATCTCAATGTTGGTGGCTATGGCATGCGAACCGAAGGCTTGGTTGCTCTCATAGGGCTTGACATACTGTGTGCCTGGTTTGCGTATAGCGCTGATAGTCTTGGCATCGCTGACGTAGCCGTAGTCGGCACTGCCGCGAGCTATCCAGTTGTGGGCGTTGTATGTGAAGTCGACAGCACCCAGATAGATGTTGCCTTTGATGTTTTTGTTGGTGCCTGTCTCCATGTCGTGGGGTACGGCGTTGTGCATAGACTGACCGTAATAGCCACTCAAACCTATGCGCAGACCAGGAACAGTGTAGTTGTCGACACGTGCAGAGAAGCCGTATTTGTTGGCAGTCTCAAACTCAAACGGCTTTGTTGTGCCGGGTTTTATCCATTGATCGCGAGAGAATTGCCAAGCGTCAAGACCTGCTATCATCTGCAACTCGTAGCGGAAGTCGCCCGAATTGCCCCAAAACGAAACGCCAGTCTGATGCCATGTACACGGCAGTATGGTGTTTTCGCCTTCGGGACGATAGACGGTGAAGAAGTTGAGAGGCTCATGATGGGCATTGGTTAAGCCTACAGGCACAACAATATGACCAATGCGGATGTTGGCAAAACGTCCAAACGACTTCTGAATCCAGAATTGCTCAAGTTCAACCTCGCCTCCACGCTCCTGTTCTTGCTCAAACTCAATAGCCTCCTCAGCCTCGTATTCAATGGCTGAACCTGTGCCACCGTGTTCAAACTCAATCTCGGTGCCGAGAGTCCAACCCTTGCCGAAGTCGTAACCAAGATAGATGACGGCATGAGGAATGTCGAAGCGTCCGTGGCTTGGGTCGTTCTTGCGACTGCTTGCCGAACTGTAGCGATTGCCAGAGTCGCTGTAGAAGTTGCGGCTCAATGCCACTTCGCCGTATCCGCCAATGCTAAGGCGGTTGCCGCTGGAGTGCTGCATCACGCTGTCGGCAGTAGCAGTCTGGGCTTGTGTGGCAAGCGGAGCGCACATGGCAACTGCGCAAGCCATAGAAACTAATGTTGATTTCTTCATGATTTTTAATGATTATTTACGACTGCAAAGGTATTGTGAATGGCTAAAAAGGGCAATACTCAATATTTGGTAAATAGCAAAGTGTCGGTTTTATCACCATATTTAGGTAATAATGCCAATATGTGAAACATTAAAAAAATAAAATACCTATATGTGGTGATTGTCGATTTAATGATTTTTTTGTTATTTTGCAATCGCTATTAAAGTAATGTATAATACATTATAAATAGCGAGTGGACAAGTAAACAAGGAGATTAATAATAATAAAGATGAAAACCCATAAGATGTATGAGCCGGATGACAAGATGATATCGCTCATCCGTGACAACTACAATCTGCTGCAAAGTTTGGGCAGCTTCGGCATAAGCCTCGGTTTCGGCGACAAGACAGTGAGCCAAGTGTGCGAGGAACAGCATGTCGACACGTACACGTTTCTGGCTGTGGTGAACTTCACTATCAATGGCTACCGCGACTTTGACGACGCGGCGCGACTGTCTATGCCCACGCTGCTGCAATATCTCAAGGCGAGCCACGAGTATTTTCTCGGCTTTCAGCTGCCTTTCATACGCAAGGAACTGGTGGAGGCACTCGACGAGAAGGACAATCTGGCACGCCTCATACTCAAACTCTACGACGAGTATGCACGCTCTGTCACAGCCCACATGAGGTATGAGGAGAACAATGTGTATCCCTATGTAGAGTCGTTGCTGCAAGGCAAGGCTGTGGGCGACTTCGAGATAGACATGTATTCGAAGCATCATGGACAGGAGAGCAACAAACTGCGCGAGCTGAAGAGCATCATCATCAAATATCTGCCCAGCGATGGACTACGCAACAATCAGCTTTCGGCTACACTCTATGATATATATAATAATGAAGAGTGGCTGTCGCTGCATGCCGAAGTGGAGGACCAGATATTCATTCCGGCTGTGCGACGACTCGAACAAAAGCTAAGACAGAGCGACGTGACAGCCAAAATATCCAACATGATAGGCAAAAATGCGGACGGAACAGAGGCACTTGGCGAGCGCGAGAAGGACGTCATTGTGGCTCTTGTGCAGGGAATGACCAACAAGGAGATAGCCGATCATCTGTGTATTTCGGTCAACACGGTCATCACGCACAGACGTAACATTGCTCGTAAGTTGCAGATACACAGCCCCGCAGGGCTTACCATTTATGCGATAGTTAACAACCTTGTTGACATATCTTCGGTCAAGCTATAATTATACAGGTTTTTAACAAGATTTAAGGCGGAAAATTTTTCCGCTTTTTTTATGCTTTTACCATACGCAAGTCGTTTTTTTATATTATCTTTGCAAGCGATTTCGAAAGTGTAATCGAGAAAACTTTTCCTGCAAAAGTTTTTCAAAAGTTTTCCAAAATGGAAAACTTTTTGCGTTTTCGGAAAGCAAAAGTTGTCAAAAATATAGCACTAAATATAATGAAAGATTTTCTAATAACCAAGCGTGACGGGTCGCAAGACCAGTTCTCTTTAGACAAGATTATGAATGCTGTAACCAAGGCATTTGAGTCGGTGGGTGAGGATGTGAATCTTGGAGTTATCTCTAAGGTACTCAGTCACTTAGACGTTCATGAGGGTATCACTGTGGAGGATATTCAGAACCAGGTGGAAGAGGCTCTTATGCGTGAGGATTACTATAAGGTTGCAAAGTCATTTATGCTCTATCGACAGCGTCACAATGAGGATCGTGAAACTATCGAAAAGTTGAAATTTTTGACAGACTATTGCAAAGCAGCAAACGCAGCAACAAGTTCAAAGTATGACGCGAATGCCAATGTTGAGCACAAGAATATAGCCACTCTCATAGGTGAGCTGCCGAAGTCGAACTTCATTCGTCTCAACCGTCGATTGTTGACCGATAGAATCAAGAAAATGTATGGTAAGGAACTTGCCAACGAGTATCTTGATATGCTCAATCATCACTTCATCTACAAGAACGATGAGACATCTCTTGCCAACTATTGCGCGTCGATAACAATGTATCCGTGGCTCAATGGTGGCACCTCATCAATAGGTGGCAACTCGTCGAAGCCTACTAATTTGAAGTCGTTCTGCGGTGGATTTGTCAACATGGTGTTCATGGTGTCGAGCATGTTGAGCGGTGCATGTGCCACTCCAGAGTTCTTGATGTATCTCAACTACTTCGTCGGACTCGAATATGGCAAGGACTACTGGCAGAATGCTGACAAGGTGGTGGACCTCTCGAACAAGAAGCGCACCATCGACAAGATGATAACCGACTGTTTTGAGCAGATTGTCTACTCTATCAATCAGCCAACTGGCGCTCGCAACTATCAGGCTGTGTTCTGGAACATCGCCTATTATGACAAACCTTACTTCGAGAGTCTGTTTGGCGACTTCATGTTCCCCGACGGTTCGAAGCCTGATTGGGACGGATTGTCTTGGCTTCAGAAGCGATTCATGAAGTGGTTTAACAAGGAGCGCACCAAGACTGTGCTCACATTCCCAGTGGAGACAATGGCTCTGCTGTCAAAGGATGGCGACGTGATAGACCAGGAGTGGGGCGACTTCACTGCCGAGATGTACTCGGAGGGACATTCGTTCTTTACATATATGAGCGACAATGCCGACTCGCTGAGTTCGTGCTGCCGTCTGCGCAACGAGATTCAGGACAACGGATTCAGCTATACACTCGGTGCGGGTGGTGTGTCGACAGGCTCTAAGAGCGTGCTCACTATCAACTTGAACCGCTGCATTCAGTATGCTGTGAAGAACAATCAGGACTACATGGAGTTCCTCGGACATATTATTGATTTGTGTCACAAGGTGCAGATTGCATACAACGAGAATTTGAAGGACTTGCAGAAGCAGGGCATGCTGCCGCTGTTTGATGCAGGCTATATCAATATGGGTCGTCAGTATCTCACCATTGGTGTGAACGGACTCGTTGAGGCTGCCGAGTTCATGGGCTTGAAGATAAACAACAATCCCGACTATCTGCACTTCGTACAGAAGGTGCTCGGACTTGTAGAGAAGTATAACAAGCAGTATCATACAAAGGAACTGATGTTCAACTGCGAGATGATTCCTGCCGAGAACGTAGGTGTAAAGCATGCTAAGTGGGACCGCGAGGACGGCTATTTCGTGCCACGCGACTGCTACAACAGCTATTTCTATGTGGTTGAGGACGACTCGCTGAACATTGTGGACAAGTTCAAGATGCACGGAGCACCATATATCGAGCACCTCACAGGTGGTTCGGCTCTGCACATGAACCTTGAGGAGCACCTTTCTAAGGCTCAGTATCGTCAGCTTCTGCGCGTAGCAGCCAAGGAGGGATGCAACTACTTCACATTCAATATTCCTAACACTATCTGCAACGAGTGTGGCTACATCGACAAGCGCTACTTGAAGAAGTGTCCTCACTGCGGAAGCGAGAATGTTGACTATATGACTCGTATCATCGGCTATCTGAAGCGTGTGAGCAACTTCTCTGAGGCTCGTCAAGAAGAGGCTAAGCGTCGCTACTATGCCGAGGTAGACAAGTCGTTGAAGGACTAAGAAAATAACCCCTAATCTTAATTAATCCAACTATGCTCAATTATCTCAACACAGGAATTGTTTTCCAAGAAATTCCAGACGAGGTGACACTCTCAATCAACATCACTGGTTGTCCGTGCCGCTGTCCGGGTTGTCACAGCCAGTATCTCTGGGAGAACATCGGCGAACCACTCACTCCTATGGTTCTCGACCGTTTTATGAAGCAGTATGGTGGTGACATCACTTGTATATGCTTTATGGGTGGCGATGCCGACCCTAAGTATGTCAGCTTGCTCGCTCAGTATCTGCATCGTGAGCATGAGGGACTGAAGGTGGCTTGGTATAGCGGTCGTCAGCAGTTTCCTAAGTCGATACGCAAGCGCGATTTCGACTATATCAAGCTCGGTCCGTACATTGAGCATCTTGGATGTCTCAAGGAACGCACTACCAATCAGCGCCTGTACAAGCGTGCGGTGGGCGACGACTTCACTGACATTACGTCCACATTCTGGAAAAAATAAAAGTAGCTGTGTGTCTCTCATTCAGACCATCGCTGCATGAAGCAACAACATGAGAATGGATAATAATAAAAATCCACGAATAGCTATAGTCGACCCTAACACACTTGCTGTGTTAGGGTTGAGTCATTTATTGGAGTCGGTGATGCCAATGTTGTGCATCGACTCTTATGGGTCGTTTGCCGAACTGGAAGCAAATCATCCCGAACGTTATTTCCACTTTTTTGTAGATGTGCGCATTGTGCTCTCTCATATTGCCTTCTTTAAGGAACAAAGGCACAAGACGATAGTGCTGATGGGGGCTGTGGCAGACGATGCTTCGAGTGTTGGCATGTTTCATACTATATGTGTCAATCAATCGGAGAAGCAGTTGTTGCGCTCCATTCTGACGCTTGAGCAGCATGCTCATGCCCATGGACGCAATCTGCCACCATTGTCGCGTATGGGCAAGGAGGAAGTGTTGCCATTGTCGCAGCGCGAGATTGAGGTGATGTCGCTCGTGGTAAAGGGGCATATAAATAAAGAAATCGCCGACATACTCAATTTGAGTCTGCCGACGATAGTGTCTCATCGCAAGAATGTGATGTCCAAACTTGGACTTAGGAGTGTTTCGGCGCTCACGATATATGCCGTGATGCATGGGTATGTCAGTGTGGGTGACATATAAGGAGGGATGTTTTTACTCCTTTTCGAAGTGCTGATAGTCCTTTAGACTGCAATAGTTGCCTCCCCAACTAAATCCATGTTGCGTGAATAGTCGGTAGGCGAGGTCGTTGTGGTCGATTTTATATGCGAAAGTCTTGGAGCGATTGGCGTATTTGCGTCCTGCTTCAGGGCTTATTTTGTATGTGCCGTCAGCGCGTCGTTTTACGTAAGGATTGTATAGAGGATTGATGTCTATGGCTTTGCCACGACTATGGTTGGACAGCTTTTTGGAGCCAGCCACATGTCTGAAGTTGAAACACGATGTGTTGTTGTGATTCATGGATGTGATGTCGTCGGCGTTGTAGTTGTCAATAAGCAACATCCGTTCGATGGGGTAACAGGCATCATATAGCTTGCGAAATATATCAATCAAGTCGCCAGCAATGTCTTTGTGGCACACCATTTCGCCGAGCATGATGCGTCCGTCTGCCGTGTGGTGAAGCAAGTGCAGGTAGCGCAGGTCGTGGCGGGGGATGGTGCAGTCGGCTTTGTATGACTTTCCTTTCATTCGTTTGAACACAATGTCGCTTATTGCATGCTGTGTGAAGCAGCGTTCTATGCCGTATGTCTTCACAGCTGTGGCGCTGACTTCGCTGCCAGCTTGCCATTCCTTGAGCATTCGGACTTGTTCTTTAAGACCTTTATTAGGCTCGTTAAGATTTTTTGCTTGCTCGTTA
Organism: uncultured Prevotella sp.; assembly: GCA_934183355.1. Taxonomy (GTDB): domain Bacteria; phylum Bacteroidota; class Bacteroidia; order Bacteroidales; family Bacteroidaceae; genus Prevotella. Next base: position 29,988 of record CAKPST010000012.1, on the reverse strand, counting down.
AGGCTTAGAGTCGGCTCGTTAAGGATGCGTGTTTGCTTGTGGAGCGTGCTTGCTGTGTTGTTTGTCGTGCTGAACGACGTTAGGCATAGCGCAATGGCTATTGTGTATATGGTTTTGTTGATTGTCATTTGGTGTGTGAAAGAGGGGTAGTAATACAAAAAAACCGCCGACCCGGAGGTCAGCGGTTAATCTCTCATTTTTTCTGTTCGAACTATCGAATTACTGAGCGTTTGTAGTATCAATAGCAACAGTGTCAACTGTATCAACAGCAACAGTGTCTACTGAATCAGCGTTAGCTGCAGGAGCAGCTGCTTTGTTACCACAAGATGCGAAAGAGATAGCTGCGATAGCTACGAACATTAAAACTAATTTCTTCATTTTTTCTTTGCTTTTTAAATCTGTAAAACAATCATTTGTTTATTAAAACATTGCAAAGGTATATATTTTTTTGATACGGCAATAATGTTTTAAGGTTTTTTTTTTGACTTTTTTGTAACTCGTTTGGAAAGTACTGATATTCAGTTAGTTGCAGACTGTGAATGAATGTTAATCTTTTTAAGGGTATAAAAAATAAGTGAATTAGCACTGTTTTAGGCTCCTGTTGTGTGCGTACAAAATCTACGAACTGCGGCTTACAGGTGGGTGTCAAGTGTGCATAAATTGATAAAAACATCGGTTGGAGGTGATTTGTCGCATTATTTTGAGTAACTTTGCATCTGCTAATATATATATATGTATAATATATAAGGTCAAAAGATAAAGTTAACACAATTAATAGTTAGTATCATTAGTAATGATAAATACATCAGTTTTTCAAAATAAGAAGGCGGCTTACTACACACTTGGCTGCAAGCTCAACTTCTCGGAGACATCTACATTTGGCAAGATGCTGTCTGAGTATGGCGTTACGGCAGCTCAGGAAGGTGAGAAGGCCGACCTATGCATCATCAATACTTGCTCTGTTACTGAGGTAGCCGACCATAAGTGTCGACAGGCTATACATCGCATGGTGCGTCAGAATCCAGGCGCTTTTGTGGCTGTGACAGGATGCTACGCACAGTTGGAGTCGGAGAAAGTGAGCCAGATAGAGGGTGTCGACCTTGTGCTTGGTTCCAACGAGAAGGCAGATCTAATCCAGTTTCTGAGTGACGAGTGGACTGCCAAGGAGTCGGAAAGTGAAGAACAGGATGGACAGGTGAGCGATGCGCTGCACCATTTCTACTCTGTCAAGACCAAAGACATTAAGTCGTTTGCACCGTCGTGTTCGCGAGGCAATCGTACACGCTACTTCCTAAAGGTGCAGGACGGATGCGACTACTATTGCACTTACTGCACCATACCATACGCACGTGGCAACTCGCGCAATCCAACCATAGCCTCGCTCGTGGCACAGGCAGAACAGGCTGCACGTGAGGGCGGCAAGGAGATAGTGCTGACAGGAGTGAATATTGGAGATTTCGGCAAGACAACAGGCGAGAGTTTCCTCGACCTTGTCAAGGCTTTGGACCAGGTGGAGGGCATTGAACGCTATCGCATCAGCAGTATGGAGCCTAACTTGCTGTCTGACGAGCTCATCGACTATTGTGCACAGAGCCGTGCTTTCATGCCGCATTTCCATGTGCCATTGCAGAGTGGTAGCGATGAAGTGCTTAAACTTATGCATCGCCGATACGATAAGGCGCTTTTTGCCCACAAGATAGCTCTCATCAAGGAGCGCATGCCCGATGCTTTCATCGGTGTTGATGTGATGGTGGGATGTAGAGGTGAGACTCCAGAGTGCTTTGAGGAGTGCTATGATTTTCTGGATGGTGTTGATGTCACACAGCTTCATGTGTTCCCATATAGCGAACGACCTGGTACGGCGGCGTTGCGCATACCTTATGTGGTGGACGATGCTGAGAAGAAGGAGCGCAGCAAGCGCCTCTTGGAGATGAGCGAACAGAAGCGTATCGACTTCTATGCACGTTATAAAGGAACTGAACAGGAGGTGCTCTTCGAGAAAGCTTCGCGTGGACGTGCCATGCACGGATTCACTAAGAACTATGTGCGTGTGGAACTTTCACCAGCGGATGCCAAGGAGGAGTATGACAATCAGCTCATACGTGTGCGCCTCGGTGAGTTCAATCACGATAAGTCGGCATTGAAGGCTGAAATAGTGAAAGACTAATAGTGAAAGAACGAATAATGAAGAAAGTAGCAATAGTGATTCTCAACTGGAACGGTGCAAAGATGATGCGCCGTTTCCTTCCTTCAGTCATAGAGCATTCGTCTGATGTTGCCGATATAATAGTTGCCGACAACGACTCTAAAGACGACTCGTTGGCTATGCTCAAGGCTGAGTTTCCTATGGTGCGCACCATCGTTCTCGACAAGAACTATGGATTTGCAGGAGGATACAACAATGCCTTGAAGCAGGTAGAGAACGAATATTACATGCTGTTGAATAGTGATGTGGAGGTGACCGAGGGTTGGCTCCACAAACTTGTGGCATTTATGGATGCTCATGCCGATGTGGCTGCATGTCAGCCTAAGTTGCGTGCCGAGCATTCGCGCGACATGTTTGAGTATGCAGGAGCCAGTGGCGGTTTTCTCGACCGATATGGTTATCCGTTCTGTCGTGGCAGAATATTCGAAACAGTAGAGAAGGACGAGGGACAATATGACAATCCATGCGAAGTGTTGTGGGCTACTGGTGCTGCGCTTATGATTCGCCGTGCCGACTATTGGCGTGTTGGTGGACTTGATGCTCGCTTCTTTGCGCATAATGAGGAGATAGACCTTTGTTGGCGTTTGTGCAACCTTGGCAGAAAGATATATTGTGTGCCACAGAGTGTGGTGTATCATGTTGGAGGCGGAACACTGCCTAAAGGCAATCCAATGAAGACCTATCTCAACTTCCGCAACAACTTGACAATGCTCTACAAGAATCTTCCAGACAGCGAACTGAGTCATGTCATGCGTGTTAGGTTCTGGCTTGACTATGTTGCTGCATTCAAGTCGTTGCTGCTCGACCGCAACTGGGGCGAGTTTTGTGCTGTGTTACGTGGACGTAGAGCGTTCAAGGCATGGCGAAAGGAGTTCTGTAATGACCGCAAACAGATACAGGCAACACGTTTATTGCCAGACGACCCAATGCGAAAGCCATATAGTATACTGTGGAAATACTATGTTAATGGCAAGCGAACATATTGTTGACGGTAAGCTAACATATTGTAAATAGCAAGCATACATATTTATATTAAGGCAGATAGAGGGTGTGTCAAAATTTCAGTTTAAGAGTTTTGACACATCCTTTTACTATATTAGTAACTATCAATCAATTTTGTGAATCTACTTTCTGAATATCTCAGTTTGTGCTGTTTTTGTGTTTTTTTAAGGTTAAATAGCCTTATTTGAGTGATTGATTTAACTTTTTTAGCTGAAAATCTTGCTGTTTAAAAACTTTTTTAGTATTTTTGCAAGAGTTAAAACGCATTAAGTGTATAGTCTGTTGTGAGAAAGTTTTATATTATTATAGTGACCGCCATAATTCTTGTTTCAACTGCTTGTGAGTTGAAACTGAAGCAGTATGGTGAAGACAGCCAGCCGTCGCTCGTAGAGGTGCAGCGGTATGACCGTCTTCAGAGTCGTTATCTCACAACGGGAGATTTCTCGGCACTTCAGCAGATGAACATCGAATATCCTATGGAAACACGCACATTGATAGAGGATGTTCTGAAGATAGGTGAGGTAAACGACCCTGAAATCAATAGCAAGTTTCTCAATTTCTACCAAGACACAATATTGCAGTCGCTCATTGCAGACGCTGAATTGCAATATGCCAATATGAGTGACATCAATAGACAGTTCAGCGAGGCTTTCAAGAAGTTGCGCAAGGAATGTCCCGACATCCAGACTCCAGTGATTTACTCGCAGATTGGTTCGCTCGATCAAAGTGTCATCATTGGTAATACGGCAATAGGTATATCGCTTGACAAATATCTTGGTGACGACTATCCACTCTACGAGCGTTATTACACAGCCGAACAGCGCAGTCAGATGACGCGTGAGCATATTGTGCCCGACTGTATGAGCTTCTATCTTCTAAGCCTGTATCCATTGAAAAACTATGAGGGTTCCACTCAATATGAGCGCGACTTGCATATGGGCAAGATAATGTGGATTGTGAATAAGCTGCTTGGCAGAAAAGTTTTCTCAACCAAGTTTACGGCAGAAGTAGACCATTATGCCAAGTCAAATCCACACTTGAAGATAAAGCAATTATTAGAAGCAGACAAGTTTTAGCTGTAAATAGAGGGTATTGACTAAAGTGTGCCAAATCATTCAAATAGTCTTACAGATTGTAGTTTGAATGCTTTGGCACACTTTCTTTTTTTAAGTTATTATTTAAATAATGCTTTATAGCATAAAAAAAGATTTGCAAGTTGTTAATAAAATCACTAACTTTGTGACGTTATCCTGAATACAATCTTTTTACCTTAAGAAAAAAGACTAATACCTATTGATAAAATGCCGGATTCTGAGAAGAATCCGGCATTTGCCTTTTTATACTATTTTGTTATTTAATTCCCCTTTGGTTCAGTGCCTGACTATATCGCTTAGCATTCTGTAGATGCTCTTGGTATGTCCTGGCGAAGTTGTGTGTTCCGCTGAAGTCTTCCTTGGCACACATATATATATAGTCATGATGCACGTGGTTGAGCACAGCGTCAATGCCTGCTATAGACGGGATTCGGATTGGTCCAGGGGGCAGTCCCGGATTTTTGTAGGTGTTGTATGGGCTTTTGATAGACAGCAGATTGTTGTAAATGCGCTTCAAGTCGAATCGTTTCCAGGCAAATTTGATGGTAGGGTCGGCTTGCAACGGCATACCATTGGGGTATTCGGCATTGCGAAGCATCAGTCGGTTGTAGTACATTCCAGCCACCATTGGCTTCTCGCCATCGTTGGCTGTCTCCTCGTCGATGATGCTTGCCAGTGTGCTCACTTCTATTGGGGAGAGTTGCATGCCCTTAGCTTTCTGTGTTCGTTCGCTGTTCCAGAATTTGTGGTTCTCTTTTTGCATGCGTTCCAACAGCTTCTCTACGCTCACATTCCAATATATATCGTATGTGTTTGGAATGAACATGGCAGCAATAGTGGCTGTGTCATATCCATATTTCTGGCATGTTGCCTCGTCAGACAGGGCTTGACAGATAGCCGCACTGTCAACCATTAGTTTCTTTGAAAGTTCTGCAGCCAGTCTGTCCATGGTGCGTACAGACGGCACAACGAGGTTGACAGGAGTCTGAAGTCCATTCTTCAGATGGCGGAATACTACAAACGAGCCTTCGCCTGGACGCACAGCATAACGTCCAGTGCGTATGTTTTCGGCATACTTGCTGTGTCGTACAAGTGTCTGGAATCCAGTCATTGCACTTGACTTGGACACCTCAGAGAGTTTGGTGCATACAGAGTCGATGGTGTCGTCATTGTCGATGTAGACATAGCGAGTCTCGTTTCCAACGAGCATGGCACTGAAGAAATAGTAGTATACCACTGCCGCTATCACTGCAAGGCACGCACCTGCCGGGATGAGATACTTTCTTTTTACGTTCTTTTTCATGACGTGTTAGTTATTTGTTATTTTATTAGTTGTCATCATTTGTCGTACAAAGTTAGTTTAATTGGCAAATACTGCAAAATAAATTTGTGTTTTTTATACGTATTCTGATTAATCTGTGTAACTTCGCACCGCATAAAGATTAATGACACATCAAGTAAAGGATATGTATAATACTTATATTTTTGATTTGGATGGTACGCTTCTCTCTACTCTCGGCGACCTTGCCGCGAGTTGCAACTACGCATTGCGCACAAACGGAATGCCTGAGCGTACAACAGATGAGGTGAGAAGATTTGTGGGTAACGGAGTAAAGAAACTTATGGAACGTGCAATTCCCGACGGATTGGACAATCCTGCGTTTGAAAAGACATTTGCTGATTTCCGCCAACACTATATGAAGCACAATCTTGACACCACAAAACCGTATGATGGAGTGATGGAATTGCTCATCGAACTGCGTCGTCAGGGCAAGAAAGTGGCTGTAGTAAGCAACAAATTCTATGCTGCTACACAGGAATTGTGCCGTCATTTCTTTGGCGACCTTGTCCCAGTGGCTATCGGTGAGCGTGAGGATATTCGCAAGAAGCCGGCTCCAGACACAGTCATAGAGGCCCTACGTCAGTTGGATGCGACGTCAGACGGAGCAGTATATATAGGTGATAGCGATGTGGACATAGACACAGCCAAGAATTCTGGAATGCCTTGTATCAGTGTTTTGTGGGGATTCAGAGACAAAGAGTTCCTTGTAGAACATGGAGCCACAACGTTGGTGGAGACACCAGAAGAAATATTGAAAAAGTGATTTAAAGGTAAAAAAGTAAAAAGGTAAAAGGGTAAAAAGGTAAAAGAGTAAAAAGAATTGGATGCGATAAGGACTTCAGTAATGAAATGTCCAAATGTTCAAATCAGTCTTTTTACTCTTTTACCTTTTTACTCTTTTACTTTTTCACTATTCGTATCTTATAGCTTCAATCGGGTCGAGTTGTGCCGCCTTCTTTGCTGGATACCAACCGAAGAAAACTCCGGTGAATGTACATACTGCGAAGCTCATGATGATGCTCCACGGCTGTATGTATATAGGCCAGTGGGCTATGAATTTGACGGCGTATGAAGCGCCTACGCCCAGTCCTACACCTATCAGACCACCCGTAACACTGAGCAATATAGCCTCAATAAGGAACTGATTGAGTATGTCCACGCCACGTGCGCCAACCGACATACGCAGTCCTATCTCGCGTGTTCGCTCCGTCACACTCACATACATGATGTTCATGATGCCGATGCCACCCACAATGAGCGAAATGCCAGCCACACAACCCAGGAGTATGGTCAGCATGTCGGTGGTGGAGTTCATCATACTTGCAAGTTCCTCCTGCGAACGGATGTTGAAATCGTCGTCGTCGGCATCCTGAGTGTCCGTAGCTTCCTTCAATTTATGGTTGCGACGCAGGATAGTGGTTATCTCGTCGATAGCCTTGTCGGTGAGACCCTCAGTTATTGCAGAACATGTTATGCCACCGAGATAGGTCTGTGCCAAAATGCGCTTCATCACAGTTGTGTATGGTGCCAATACAAGGTCGTCCTGGTCCATGCCCATTGAGTTGTAGCCCTTTTTCTTCAGTACACCGATTACACGGAACGGAATAGAGTTAAAGCGGACCACTTTGCCAACAGGGTCAGACCCATCAGGGAAGAGATTGTCTACTACAGTCTGTCCCAATATGCACACTTTGGCACTCGCCTTGATGTCGGCATCGGTGAACATCTCGCCCTCGTCAACCGACAACTGGCGTATTTCCAGATAGTCCTGATTGACACCATATATGCTCGACGGCGTATTATTATTGCCGTAAATCCACTGTCCGCTGCTGTTCACAGTGGGGCTGATACCACTGATGAAGTTGCACTCATCCTTTATCGACTGATAGTCGTTCATCTTGAGCGTCTCCATAGACGATGCATCCTGCCTGACACCACCCGGTCCACGGCGGTCGGCACCCGGACTAATCATTATCATATTTGATCCCATCTCCGCAATGTTTGCCTGAATGCTCTTCTTAGAGCCCTGACCTATGGCAAGCATCGTGATGACCGAAGCCACACCGATGATGATGCCGAGGGCAGTGAGGAATGAGCGCAACTTGTTGGCTGCTATTGCACGAAGGGCTATCTTTAAAAGGTTGCTGTAATTCATTCTGATATAATATTAGAAAAACTGTGCTATTCATCCGAGTTAGCTGGCAATGCAGCCAATCCGTCGGCAGCCGACAGTATGTTGTTGTTATACTCGTCGCTTATCACGTGTCCGTCTCTGAGCATGATGTTGCGTGATGAGTAGTTGGCGATGTCTGGATTGTGAGTCACAAAGATGATGGTGCGTCCTGCAGCGTGTAGCTTTTGGAATAAGATGAGAATCTCGAACGATGTTCGTGTGTCAAGATTTCCCGTTGCCTCATCGGCGAGAATCACAGCAGGGTCGTTCACTAAAGCTCGTGCTATGGCAACGCGCTGCATCTGTCCGCCCGACATTTGGTTTGACTTATGATAGAGTCGTTCGCCCAGTCCCACTGCTTGCAAAGCCTTGATGGCTCTTTCCTCGCGCTCTTTGGCTGTCACTGCAGAGTTGTACATCAGTGGCAACTCAACGTTTTCTACGCTCGTAGTCTTAGGCAGAAGGTTGTAGTTCTGGAATATGAACCCAATCTTGCGGTTGCGCAGCACGGCACGTTGCGACTTCGACATCTTTCTCACCGACACTCCGTCGAGATAATACTCGCCCGAACTTGGTGTGTCAAGGCATCCGAGCTGATTGAGCAGTGTCGACTTGCCCGAGCCTGACTTACCCATGATGGTGACAAACTCGCCCTCATATATCTTGAACGACACTCCGCGCAGCGCATGCACCGTCTCGTCGCCCACGAGGAAATCGCGCTTCACGTTGTCGAGTTCTATTACTACTTTCTTTTCGTCCATATAATTGTTATTTTGGGGGGTGAGGCATTTTTTACTTCTTCTTGTTCTTTCCCGGAGGACCTGGTGCAAATGGACTCTTTTCGCCTTCCGCATTAGCCTGAGTGTCATCCTGTTCTCCGCCGATAATGCTCAGTCCTGTCACCACCTTTGTGCCAGCACTGATGCCATTGAGAATCTGTGTGTTAGTGCCGTCGGTCATACCGATGTTCACCTTATGTGCCACGATGTTGTTGCCCTCGATGGTCCACACCTTGTTCTTAGCATTGCCAGTCTGGTCCACAATCTTCATCTTGCCAACAGTCTCCTTCTGCGGAGTGAATCTTAGAGCCTTCGACTGAACAGAGAGCACACCCTTGCGCTCGGCTGTGTAGATGGTTACATTGGCAGTCAAACCCGGTTTCAACTTCATGTCAGCGTTGGGAGCCGAGATAACCACCTCGTATGTCACAACATTGTTGTTGGTGGTAGCTTCCTGGCGCACCTGCTTTACAGTTCCCTCAAAAGTGTCGTCTGGATAAGCGTCAACGGTGAATGACACGCGCTCGCCTTCCTTCACGTCGCCTATGTCAGCCTCGTCTACATCTGCCACCACTTGCATGTTGGTCAGGTCTTGAGCGATGGTGAACAATTCTGGTGTAGAGAAGCTCGCTGCTACAGTCTGTCCTTCTTCAACCGACTTCGAGAGCACAACACCGTCAATAGGCGATGTGATGGTGGCATAGCCAAGATTGGTCTGTGCACGCTGCACCTCCTCCTTAGCCGAAGCCACTTGCTCCTTAGCCTGTGTATACGACAGCTTAGCATTGTCGTAGTCGTCGGCAGCCACAAGTCCTTTATCAAACAATGTCTTGTAGCGTTTGAAGTTGGCTGTCTGGTAGTTGAGTTGGCTCTGTGCCGTGGCAAGTTGTGTCTTGGCAGTGTTGAGTTGGCTCATGAGGTTGGTCTTGTCGAGTTCGGCAATCACCTGTCCCTTCTTCACTACCGAGTTGTAGTCGACATACAGCTTGCTCACGATACCACTCACCTGAGTACCCACAGTAACGGAAGTCACCGGTTCGATGGTTCCCGTTGCTGTGATACTGTTCATGATGTTTGCTGGAGCTACTGCCGCCGTGTCAAACGAAATCTGTTGTTCTTTCTTGCCACCCGACAGTGTCCAGGCAGCAATGGCTATCACGATGACAACAGCCACCAATAGCCACACTTTGCTTAATTTTTTCATCTCTCTTTATAATTGTCTCTAATTAATAATCCTCCTTTTACTTAATCTCTCCTGTCTTATAGAACTCCAGCATATTCAGATTGAGTATTGCGAGATATTTGCTCTGCAACTCATTCTGCTGTGCTTGCAGCAAGTTTGTCTTGCCAGTCATCAGTTCCACAGTGTTCTTCAGTCCCTGTTTAAATTGTTCCGACAGCAGGTCGTAGCTTGCCTGAGCGCTCTCAGTAGATGTGCGTGCCGCCTTAAACTTATTCTGGTTGGTCACAGCCTGTAGCCAATAGTTCTCTACAGTGGAGTAGAGTGTAGTCTGCTTGTCTTTCAGGTCGAGCAGATAGCTCTCTTTCTGAATCATAGCTTTGTTGACAGCAGTCTTAGTCTGGCGGTTGTCAAAGAGAGGAATGCTGACAGTGAATCCTCCACCCACTGTGAAGTTGTTCTTTATCTGTGTTCCCCACTTGTTGTTGCTCATCGACGACGTATTTGTAGACAGTCCGGCATTCAGTCCGATGGTTGGCATCTTGCCCGCCTTGGCAATCTTCAAGCTTAGGTCGCTGCTCTCGATACCGAGTTTAGCATTCTTTATCTCCGGTCGTTGTTCTATTGATGCTACATATACATCGTTGAGAGCAGGCACCTCCTTGAGCGCCATATCGTCGGTAGTAGAAGGAATAGTCACGTCAAACTCCTCGTCGTCAGCAATCTGCAATAGCTGTTTGAGCTGTCTCTTGTAGTTGCGCAAGTTGCTCTCAGCCTCCACAATGCTATATTCGTCCTGTGCGCGTTGTGCTGTCAACTGTGCGAGGTCTGCCTTGCTCATCTTGCCCACATTCACCATCGTCTTGCCGCGCTCCTCGTTGGTTTGGCTTGTCTTCAGGCTCTCTTTGGTCACAGATATAGCCTCGTTTGAATACAGAATCTGCACATACAACTGTGCTATCTGCTCAAGCACGCTGTTGGCAGTAGTTGCAGAATCGAGCTTAGCCTGCTCAGCCGTCAGCTTGTTCAGCTTCACCGTGTTCTGTCGCTTGTTGCCGTCCCACACAGTCCAGTTGCTATTGAGCGAGTACGACCCATTGTAGTAGACCTTGTCCACACTTGCCTGCACCTTGTTGCCAGCAATCATTGCCGACCCTTGCTCGGGCCATGGGTTATAGCTCACATTCTGCGATGTCGACAGGCTGAGCGACGGCAGCAATGCCGACTGGCTCTGCTTCACGTCCTCAAGTGCAGAGTATTTCTGGAGCTTAGCTTTTTGTAGTTGGATGTTGTTGGCTAGTGCATAGTCGATGCAATCCTTCAGCGACCATTGGCGTGCCATACATTCTGTAGACATTGACAGCAGTAAGAGTCCTGCCAGGCAAGTCATCCCAATCTTTCTCATAATAAAATAGTGTTTTGTTAATGTTTTCTGAATCTCAATTTTTATATAAACTCTCTCTTTGTCTTTCTCTGGTTATTGGATGTAAAATGAAAGTGAAAGGTTTATTGAGGAGAGTGTATATTAACAAATGTTTTAATTTAGTCAACACTTGTTGACATAAAAGACAATAAGACAACAACATCAACAACAAATCAACAACTTTATGAATATGTGCGCCGTGCCGAGTTGGCACGGCAAAAAAGTTGTTGATTTGTTGTTGATGTTGTTGTCTTGTTTATTTTTATCTGTTATCTTCTTACTTCAGCTGCTGCAATCGTGCAATATACTTGCCCAAAATATCAAACTCGATATTCACCACGCTACCAACGCTGATGTTGCAGAAGTTGGTGTTGTCGTGTGTGTAGGGTATGATAGCCACAGTGAACGAGTCTTCTGTCGGGTTGCACACCGTCAGCGACACACCATTTACGGTCACCGAACCCTTGTCCACTGTGAAATATCCACGCTCTGCCATAGCCTTGTCAAAGGCATATTGGAAAGTGTAGTAGGTAGAGCCGTCAGCGTCGCGCATGTCTACGCACTTGGCTGTGCCGTCCACATGTCCCTGAACGATGTGTCCGTCAAGTCGACCATTCATCAACATCGAGCGCTCCACGTTCACCTTGTCGCCCACCTTCAGCAGTCCGAGGTTAGAACGTTCGAGTGTCTCCTTCATGGCAGTCACCGTATAGTTGTCGCCCTCAATGGACACAACAGTCAGGCAGACGCCGTTATGTGCAACGCTCTGGTCAATCTTCAGTTCGCTTGTAAATGAGCATGTGAGTGTGAAGTCCACATTCTCCTTGTCGTTCTTTATGGCAACGACAGTAGCCATTTCTTCTACTATACCGGAAAACATTGTCTTTATTTGTTTGTTTTTTAATTAATTATTTCTGTTTCTTTTATCTCCTCGCACACCACCATATCGGTGCCACGATATATCACTACTATCCACGCTCAGAAAGTTCATCATGCCGTAAGGGATGCGCTTCGGATATTTGGGCTCAGCCTCCTTATGGTTGTCTATATTGGTCATACTCCGTTGATTTAATGTATTTTGATGTAAAGTTAAGCTAAATTGCAGAAAACACCAAATTTTAAATAAATAAAAAAAGGTGCAACGAAACATTTAGTAACGCTGCACCATCGAATATTTTAAAAAACAGGTCGCCCAGTGATGTGATGAAACTCCGAGTATACAAGATTTGAGAGCTCTCCGCCTTTGTAATCCACCGGCTTTACAGCTTAGTCCCATTAAGGGGTTTATATGGCCCGCCATTGGCAAAAGAAACTTTCTCGGTTTCGATTTTTTTATTGATGAGTATCCCGATCAAACTGGCACGACCCGTATGCTTTTGAGTCGCTTTATCGTTTTGGTAGTGCAAAGTTAATACTTTCATTCCATTCGGCAAAGAGATTATTATGAAAAAAACTTACAAAATATAAACAACCTATCATATTATTTCATATCTTTGCAAAAGAATTACGAATATGAAATAATTACAATCTAATTTAAAACCGATATTTATTATGACTTACAACAATCCATTATATAAGGTGTATAGATTCTATCGTGATGGATTTAGCAGCATGACCATCGGCAAGACGCTGTGGACCATCATCATCATCAAGCTCGTCGTGATATTCGCTGTGCTCAAGCTTTTCTTCTTTCCCGACGTTGTCGGCACTAAGTCGAAGGGCGGCGACCGTGCGTCGTATGTGGCGGGCGAACTGCTAAGGAGATAAGAATAAATAATATAAACAATCAAAAAAACACTAATTTATGAATCATCTTTTGACCATTGACCCTTCGCTCATCGACTGGTCGCGTGCTCAATTTGCGCTCACTGCCATCTATCATTGGCTGTTTGTGCCGCTGACATTGGGCTTGGCAGTTGTCATGGGCATCATCGAGACCATCTATTATCGCACAGGCAAACCCTTCTGGCGAGAGGCATCGCTCTTTTGGCAGCGTCTGTTTGGTGTCAACTTTGCCATGGGCGTTGCCACAGGCATCATCCTGGAGTTTGAGTTTGGCACCAACTGGAGCAACTACTCATGGTTTGTCGGCGACATCTTCGGCGCTCCACTTGCCATAGAGGGCATAGTGGCATTCTTCATGGAGAGCACGTTTGTGGCTGTGATGTTCTTCGGTTGGGACAAGGTGTCGCGCGGATTTCATCTTGCTGCCACATGGCTCACTGGCATTGGCGCCACAATATCGGCGTGGTGGATTCTTGTAGCCAACTCGTGGATGCAATATCCCGTGGGGTGCGAGTTCAATCCCGACACCGTGCGCAATGAGATGACAAGCTTTGTCGACGTGGCGCTTTCGCCTATGGCTGTCGACAAATTCTTCCACACCGTCACCTCGTCGTGGATAGTCGGAGCCGTGTTTGTGTGCGCCGTCAGCTGCTGGTATCTGCTGCGTGGCAGAGAGAAGGAGCTTGCACGCCAGAGCATCAAGGTGGCAAGCCTGGTGGGCATCGTCGCCTCGCTTGTTGCAATGTACACGGGCGACACGTCGGCAGTTAAGGTGGCTGAGGTTCAGCCCATGAAGTTGGCAGCCATGGAGGGCCTATATGATGGAGGCGAGGGCGTCGGACTCACTGTTGTGTCTGCCATCAATCCCTTCGCTCAGCCCGACTATGCCAAGGGAGGCGAGGCTCCGCTGCGCATAGCCATTCCCAAGGGTCTGTCATTGCTTGCCACACATTCGTTCGACGGATATGTGCCAGGTGTCAACGACCTGCTCAATGGCTACACACGTCCTGATGGCAAGCGCGAACTTTCTGCCGAGGAGAAGATAGAGCGTGGTCGCCAAGCCATTGCTGCCCTTGCCGAATATCGCAAGCTCAAGGCTGCTGATGCCAATGATAGCCGTCTGCCCGCCCTTGCCGAACAGCTCAAGAAGGACATGCCCTACTTCGGATATGGCTATATCAAGGACCGCGCCGAACTGGTGCCATACATCCCCATCAACTTCTATGCCTTCCGCATTATGGTGGGCGTGGGCACATTGCTGCTGCTCTTCTTTCTCGTCATCGGACATGTGGCATGGCGACAGGACATCACCGTGCGCCGCCGTTGGCTGTGGATGTGGTCGTTGCTGATGCTTCCGCTTGTCTATATAGCCAGCGAGGCAGGATGGATAGTGGCAGAACTTGGTCGCCAACCGTGGGCTATACAGGACATGCTGCCCACCGTAGCCGCTGTGTCCGATCTGCGTTCGGGCAGCGTAGCGCTGACATTCTTCATCTTCCTCGTGCTCTTCACCGTGCTGCTCATAGCCGAAATCAGGATTATGTGCCGTGTCATCAAGGGCTACAAGTCGCAAATAGAGTCTGTCGATTAAAAAAACATTCAATCACTAATCATTCAACATTCACATTATGACATATTCATTTCTTCAACAATATTGGTGGTTTGTAGTGTCGCTGCTTGGAGCGTTGCTCGTGTTTCTGCTCTTTGTACAGGGAGCCAACTCTCTGGTATATAGTCTGGGCAGAACCGAGGAAGGGCAGCGCAAAGTGATAGAGTCGACTGGTCGCAAGTGGGAGATTACGTTCACCACACTCGTCACCTTTGGCGGAGCCTTCTTCGCCTCGTTTCCATTGTTCTACAGCACAAGTTTCGGTGGAGCCTACTGGCTGTGGATGATAATACTCTTCTCGTTTGTATTGCAGGCAGTGAGCTACGAGTTTCAGCATCGTCGTGGCAATCTGCTCGGCACACGCACCTATCGTTGGTTTCTCGTCCTCAACGGCATTGTCGGTCCGCTACTCTTGGGTGGAGCCGTAGCCACATTCTTCAACGGTTCCAACTTCATCGTCGAGAAAGCCTCGCTCACCAATCTTGGTGCTCCCGTCATCAGTCGTTGGGCAAATGCCTCGGCAGGACTCGACGCACTGCTCGACCCTTGGAATCTTGCACTTGGATTTGCCGTGATGTTCCTTGCCCGCATGCTTGGCATACTCTACATCGTCAACAATGTCGACGACGAGGATATACGCTCGCGCGGCTCGGTTAGACTTGTAGGATGTACGGTGCCGTTCCTCGTCTTCTTCTTAGCGTTCTTCGTGCGCACGCTGCTCAAGGAAGGCTATGCCGTCGACCCTGCTACGGGAGTGGTGTTCATGCAACCGATGAAGTATATGCACAACTATCTACAGCTATGGCCACTCACCGTGCTCACCATCATTGGTGTTGGGCTGCTGCTCTACGGTGTCGTGCGCACCATACTCAGCTCTACATACGTCAAGGGCATTTGGCCGGCAGGCATAGGAGTGGTGCTCGTTGTGCTGTCGTTGCTGCTCGTGGCAGGATGGGGCGACACCGCCTACTATCCGTCCAATGCCGACTTGCAGTGCTCGTTGACAATAGCCAATAGTTGCAGCAGCGAGTTCACGCTCCGCACCATGTTCTACGTCTCGTTGCTCGTGCCATTTGTCTTTGGATATATAGCTTACGTGTGGCGCGTGATGGACATGAAATAAAATTTTTAGAATTCATCTGCAATCTGCAATTTTGGCATGAAATATGCATGTAACATATTGATTGGTAACATGTTAGCCTTATTGCAGTAGACTTCTCAAATCTGCAATCAACTGCAATCATCTGCAATCTGTAGGAGGTACGGCGCTCAGAGCCGTACCATTCTGCTATATAACATTATAATATACAGTTAGCGTGACAATAATATACAGATAGCGTGGTACGGTTCGGAGGCTTTGTACACCTTGTACTAAGGCTAGTTACACTTCGTACAAGGGCTAGTTACACCTCGTACAAGGGCTTTGTACACTTCCTATTATGCCGTTTGTGCTCTCTGGCAAGACTAATTGCAGTTGTTGCAGATGAATTTGCCATCTACAAGCAATCTGCAATCGCGGCTAAAGCCTTGATTTATAATGTCTTATGTGGACTGAAATGCTACGAATTGCAGTATTGCAGATGAAAAAAGAAAAAATGTTTTTAGGTTCAACCTTTAAGGCATAAGGCTCTTAAGTCCCACCCATATTTCACGATTAGGAATGCCAAGCACGTATAGTTGCGACTCTTCATCATAGTCTTTGATAGTGATGTATCCACTTTGATAGAGTAGAGGCGTTATTGCCACCATGCTTCTATATAAAAGAATACCTCCTTTCCCGCGCTGAGCGCAGGGAAGGAGGTATTCTTTTATTTCATTAAGTAATTCTTGAAGTCGCTGAACTCCTTCGACATGGCGATGCTCTTCTTCTCGCCCTTCATGAATGCGGCGAGACGTTCGGGTATCTCCACTTCGGCATTGATGGCGTTCTCCACTGTTTCCTTGAACTTGGCAGGGTGAGCCGTCTCGCCGAACACGCCCACTTCGCCGTCGAGCAAGAGGTCTTTCAGAGCCTGATAGCCACATGCTCCGTGTGGGTCGAGGATGTAGTGGTTGTGGTCGTAGCAGTGGCGCATAGCCTCGCGTATCTGCTCGTCGGTGTATGTGGCACCACTCATAAGGCTTGAAATCTTCTTCCAGTCGCCCTTGAAGAGGTCGTTGATTCGTGCGAAGTTGCTCGGATCGCCCACGTCCATAGCGTTGGCAATGGTCTGAATGCTTGGGCGCGGACAGTATTCGCCAGTTTGCAGATACTTATATACGATGTCGTTGGCGTTGTTGGCAGCTATGAAACGCTTTACGGGCAAGCCCATCTCTCTGCCGAAGATGGCAGCCGTGATGTTGCCGAAGTTGCCACTTGGCACACAGATGACATATCCGTGCTCCTTGCCCATGCGCTTGAGCTGAGCGTAGGCATAGAAGTAGTAGAACGCCTGTGGGAGGAAGCGTGCCACGTTGATGGAGTTGGCTGATGTCAGCTTCATGTGCTGATTGAGTTCGTTGTCCATAAACGCCTGCTTGACAAGAGCCTGGCAGTCGTCAAAAACTCCGTCAACCTCAATGGCAGTAATGTTCTGTCCGAGGGTGGTGAACTGGCTCTCTTGAATCTTGCTCACCTTGCCCTTGGGATAGAGCACATACACATGTATGCCCTCAACGCCAAGGAATCCATTGGCAACGGCAGACCCCGTGTCGCCACTTGTGGCTACGAGCACGTTGACATTCTTGGTACCTTCCTCGCGAATGAAGTATTGCAGCATGCGTGCCATGAAGCGTGCACCTACATCCTTGAAGGCGAGTGTGGGTCCGTGGAAGAGCTCAAGCGAGTAGATATTGTCCTCTACCTCCTTAATAGGGCAGTCGAAAGCCAGTGTGTCGTAGACTATGCGCTTGAGGTCGTCGGCCTTGATGTCCTCGCCGAAGAAGGCGTCTGCCACATGATAGGCAATCTCCTGAAACGAGAGTTTGTCGATGTTGTCGAAGAATTCCTTCGGCAGTCGTTTGATACGTTCGGGCATATATAGTCCGCGGTCGGGTGCAAGTCCTTTTACTACTGCCTCGTGCAGAGAGGCGAGGGGTGCGTTATGGTTGGTGCTGTAATATTTCATAATCCTTTTTTTCGCTATTCATTGTTCCCTTTACTCAATGCTCATAAACTCGTCCATAAATTCCGTCAGGTGCAACATGCCATAGCTGCCGCTGACGCAGCTCACCTCGTTGTAGCATTCTACGGAGTCGGGTTGGATGCCAGGATGCCATATTATGAACGGCACTGGCTCCTTGACGTGTGTGCGTATCTCTACGGGTGTGGGATGGTCGGGCATGACAGCTATGCATACAGGCTCGTCCCATTTAGACACCTCCTCGAAGATGGGGCCCACCATACGACTGTCTAGATTCTCGATGGTGCGCAGTTTCAGTTCGAGGTCGCCGTCGTGTCCAGCCTCGTCGCTTGCCTCGACATGCACAAATACGAAGTCGTCCTTGCGCAGAGCGTCGATAGCCGCTTGAGTCTTGCCCTCGTAGTTGGTGTCGGCAAGACCAGTAGCGCCTGGCACGATGATGTTATGCAGTCCGGCATAGTGTCCGATGCCACGTATCAGGTCGACGGCAGAGATGACATCGCCACGCTTTATCTGCGGATACATCTCGGAGAGCGTCTTCATCTGTGGACGATAGCCGCCTCCCCAGGGCCAGATGCTGTTGGCTTGGTCCTTGCCCTCAGCACGTCGACGAATGTTGAGTGGTGCGTCGAACAGCACTTCTTGCGACTTGATGATAAGCTCGTTGAGCAGAATGACAGTCTCCATAGCCTCTTTGTCGTAGCCATGTTCGGGGCGAACGAGCAGTTTGCGCCACTCCTCGTTGGGATGGTCGTGTGGCGGTGCGCATGTGATGTGCTTGTTGCCACCCTTGATAATTAGCAGATGTCGGTATTGTATGCCCTTGACAAACTTTATGCGGTCGTTGCCCAGCTTCTTGTTGAGCAGGTCGATGAGGGCTTCGCTCTCCTCGGTAGTGAGATGACCACCATGATGATTCTTTATCTTCTGGTCTTTAAGACAGATGATGTTGCAGCGCAAGGCGAGGTCGTCTGGCTCCATTTCGTAGCCTATGGAAGCAGCCTCCAGTGGTCCGCGACCCTCATACACTTTGTTCATGTCGTAGCCGAGGATAGTGGCATTAGCCACCTCACTGCCTGGCAAAAATCCGTCGGGCACAGTGAGCAGTCGTCCTGTGCGTCCGATGCGTGCCAAGTGGTCCATATTGGGGGTGTTGGCATATTCGAGGAGAGTCTTGCCTCCAAGTCGTTCGACGGCATGGTCAGCCATACCGTCGCCCAAAATGATGATGTGTTTCATAGGCGAAACTATTAGATATTAGATATTTGCTATAGACATGATATTGGCGAACACTCCAGCAGCCGTCACACTTGCACCGGCTCCGTAGCCCTGGATGAGCATAGGATATTCGCGATAGCGCTCTGTGGTGAGTGATACGACGTTGTTGCTGCCCTCAAGGTTGTAGAAGGGGTGGCGCATGTCTACCTCTTTCAGAGCCACGCTGGTCTTGCCGTGGTCGAAGGTAGCAACAAATCGCCAACGCTTGCCCTCGGCTTCGAGTTGCTTGCGACGCTCCTCAAAGTCGGCGTCTATTTCGGGCAGATGATGCCAGAAGTCGTCGATAGAGCCTTCGAACATTGAGTCGGGTATGAACAGATGCTTCTCCACATCCGATTTCTCCACCTTGTAGCCTGCTTCACGAGCGAGGATGACGAGCTTGCGGATGACGTCTTTGCCCGAGAGGTCGATGCGTGGGTCGGGCTCGCTGTAGCCCTGTTCTTTAGCACGGCGTACAGCCTCGGACAGAGGCACGTCAGCAGAAATCTCGTTGAAGATGAAGTTGAGCGTGCCACTGAGCACAGCCTCAATCTTCAGAATGACGTCGCCAGAGTTGCGCAGGTCGTTGATGGTGCCTATGATGGGCAGTCCGGCGCCCACATTGGTCTCGTAGCGGAACTTGACACCGCGCGACAGAGCTGTCTCCTTCAGACGGATATAGTTGTCGTATGACGACGAAGCAGCAATCTTGTTGGCAGCTATCACCGAGATGTTGTGCTCAAGGAAACCCTGATAGAGCTGAGCCACATCCTTGCTCGCTGTACAGTCGACAAACACGCTGTTGAAGATGTTCATCTTGATAATCTCGTCGCTCAGAGCCTTGTCGTTGCATTCGGGAGCGTCGGCAAGCTGTTCGCGGTAGGTGCTGAGGTCGATGCCGTCGCGATTGAATATAGCCTTCTTAGAAGTGGCGATGCCCACGACGTTGAGTTTGAATCGCTTGGTTTGCTTCAGCTCCTCGTATTGGTCGTGAATCTGCTCAAGAAGTTGTCCACCAACGGTTCCCACACCGCAGACAAAGAGGTTGAGCACCTTGTATTCGGAGAGGAAGAACGAGTCGTGGATGACGTTGAGTGCCTTGCGCAGATACTTGCTGTCTACTACAAACGAGATGTTGGTCTCTGATGCACCCTGCGCACAAGCTATGACGCTGATGCCACTTCTGCCGAGTGTGCCGAATAGTTTGCCGGCGATGCCCGGTGTGTGCTTCATGTTTTCGCCCACGATGGCGACAGTGGCAAGCCCACTCTCGGCGTGCATGGGGAACATGGCACCAGTCTCAATCTCCTTGGCAAACTCGTTGTTGAGCACTTCGACGGCAGCTTGAGCGTCCTGGTCGCGCACACCGATAGACGTAGAGTTCTCTGATGAAGCCTGCGACACCATGAACACGCTGATGCCATTGTCGGCAAGGGCGGTGAAGATGCGGCGGTTGACACCGATGACACCCACCATTGACAGACCTGTCACGGTGATAAGAGTGGTGCCGTTGATGCTCGATATACCCTTGATAGGCTTGGTGTCGTTGTCAATCTTGGCTTTGATGATGGTGCCCTCAGCGTCGGGATTGAATGTGTTTTTGACGCGGATGGGTATGTTTTTTATACAAACGGGGTATATCGTAGGTGGATAAATCACCTTTGCACCAAAGTTGCAAAGCTCCATAGCCTCGATATAACTCAGTTCGTTGATGGTGTATGCAGTCTTGATGACACGTGGGTCGGCTGTCATGAATCCGTCGACGTCGGTCCATATCTCAAGAATGTCGGCGTCGAGGGCAGCTGCTATGATGGCAGCGGTGTAGTCGGAACCACCACGTCCGAGGTTGGTTATCTCTTCGGTGTCGCGGTCCATACTGATAAAACCAGGGACAAGCGAAATGCGTGGCAGGTCGCTGAATGTGCGACGCACCAGACGTAGGGTGAGTTCGGAGTCGAGTGTGTTCTTGTGATTCTTTTGTGTTGTCTTAATAAACTCGCGAGAGTCAAACCATTTGGCACCTTGCACAAGTGTAGCCACGATGTTGGAGCTGAGGCGTTCGCCGTAGCTCACGATGGCATCCTGTGTCTTGTTGGACAGGTCGTGGATGAGAAATACACCGAAATAGATGGAACGTAGCTGCTCGAACAGCGAGTCGACGATGCGAAACAGATTCTCGCGCTTGCGTGTGTCGGTGATGATGGTGTCTATCATGCGGTGATGGCGGTCTACCATGGCCTGAAACTCTTCCTTCCATGCCTCGTCGCCCTTGAGCGCGATCTGCGATGTAGCCAGGAGTTTGTCGGTGATGCCACCCAGGGCACTTACAACCACGATGATGGGTTGTTTTTCTGCTTCTTTCTCTACGATAGCCTTTAGGCTGAGAATGCTCTCTACGGAACCAACTGAGGTTCCGCCAAACTTCAATACTTTCATTTCTTCTTGTTCTTTGGTTAATGCCTCCATACAAGAGAGGCTGCTTGTGTTTCGGCGCAGAGGCTTGCGGCGCAGCGAGACTGGCTTCTGTCCCAATCCTCAATACGAGAGAGGCATGGGCGAGACACCGCGGTCTTCTTAGGGTGACTGGCTCGGCAGAGGGGCTACTCAGCACCGTGTCGTGACATAAAGTTTAATAAAGTGTCGGCAAATTTACTAAAAAATAATGTTATAGCAAGTAAAAATGACGGAAAAATTACAAATGTCAATGGATTTTAGGTGTAAAGGTTATCATGGCGCACATATTGTTTGATGATTGTTGATGGGATATAGATGTGGCTGTCATAGGATGGTGTTGGGCATAAACGTAGTTAAAATCGGGTGTTTGTTCAAGTTATTTCATCTTACTATCATTTATTCGCCCTAATTTCATTAATTTTGCAGAAGATAGCATCCTATCGCAAATACACATATAATATATACAATAAACACTAAATGATACAGGAATATCAAATTCGCGTGCAGCCCGTTGTGGCTTCGAGCGAGCAGAACATACGGCAGTTTGTTGCCGAGGACAAAGGCATTGACGTGCGCACAATCAATGCCGTGCGTGTGCTCAAGCGCAGTATAGACGCACGTCAGCGCACCATCTTTGTCAACCTAACGGTGAGACTATACATCAACGAGATACCACAGGACGACGAATATGTACATACGGAGTATGGCGATGTAAGTTCTAAACCAACTGTCATCGTGGTGGGCGAGGGACCTGGCGGACTCTTCGCGTCGCTCAAACTCATCGAACTCGGACTGCGTCCGGTGGTGCTGGAGCGTGGAAAGAATGTGCGCGACCGTAAGGTGGACCTTGCAAATATCAAGAAAAATCAGGCTGTAGACTCGGAGAGCAACTATTGTTTTGGTGAGGGCGGAGCCGGTGCCTACTCAGATGGCAAGCTATATACACGCTCAAAGAAGCGTGGAAGCATAGAGAAGATACTCAACGTGTTCTGTCAGCATGGCGCGTCGACATCGATACTTGCCGATGCTCATCCACATATCGGAACCGACAAGTTGCCGAAGGTGATAGAGAACATGCGAGAGACGATAATAAAATGTGGCGGCAAGGTGCATTTTCAAACCAAGATGACACGACTATTGCTTGATGGCGACACCGTCGTTGGTGTTGAGGCTGTCAATCTGAGAAGTGGGGGAGAGGAAACCTATCATGGTCCGGTGATTCTTGCCACTGGTCATTCGGCACGCGATGTCTATCGCTATCTTGCCGAGGCTAAGGTGGAGATAGAGGCTAAGGGCATAGCCGTAGGTGTGCGCCTTGAACATCCGTCGCATCTGATAGACCAGATACAATATCACTCTAAGCAAGGACGAGGCAAATATCTGCCTGCGGCTGAATACAGCTTTGTCACACAGGTGGATGGCAGAGGAGTATATTCGTTCTGTATGTGTCCGGGCGGATTTGTCATTCCGGCTGCCACCGACAAGGAACAGCTTGTGGTGAACGGTATGAGTCCGAGCAATCGAGGCACACAATGGTCGAATTCGGGAATGGTTGTGGAGACACGTCCAGAGGATGTGGCTACAGACGTGAGCGACCCTCTGTGTGTGATGCACTTCCAAGAGCAGCTTGAGCGCACTTGTTGGCAGCAGGCAGGCATGAAGCAGACAGCTCCAGCACAGCGCATGGCAGACTTTGTCAATGGCAGATTGTCGTACGACTTGCCCAAGAGTAGCTATGCACCAGGGCTTGTTTCGTCGCCTTTGCATTTCTGGATGCCGCAGCAGATAAGCCGTCGACTACAGGAAGGATTCAAGAAGTTTGGCAAGATGAGTCACGGTTTTCTCACCAACGAGGCTTTGATGATAGCCACCGAGACACGCACGTCGGCACCAGTGCGCATCGTGCGCGACCGTGAGACACTACAGCACGTGCGCATACAGGGCCTATTTCCGTGTGGCGAGGGTGCTGGATATGCTGGAGGCATTGTGTCGGCAGGTGTCGACGGAGAGCGTTGTGCCGAAATGTGTGCCGAATATATGAAGTAAAGTGCTAAAAATAATGAGATAATAAAAAATCCTATTGGACATAACTCCAATAGGATTTTTTATTTACGTTTCTTCTTGCCGAAGAGAAATGCGCCCTGCTGATATTTGCGATAGAGCTTCCATCCGAGCATCATGCCGTCGAAAACTCCTGTGCCAAGGCTCATCATCTTGATGAATTTCTGTGTCTTGTTCTGTGCCTCGGGCTCCTCCTTGTGAAAGAGGTCGTTCCATTTCTCGGCTATGCGATTCTCGTCGTCGCGTATCCGCTGGCGCAGTTGCTCCTTGTATTCGCGTATGTCGTTGAGCGAGCGAAACTGTCGCTCTTTGCTTTCTGTCGTGTTGTTCTGTGTCATAACCATCATTTTGTCTTTTAGCTTAAAGTTTTGACCATTGCTGTCAGATGTATGGCTACTCCTGCATCAGCAGACCAGCGAGGAATCTTACGAGTGGTCGCTCTATCCATTGCTTTCTGAATACAATGAAAAGGAAGAACACTATGAAGTAGGCTCCTGCCACACTGGCGAATGCAGCTGCCGTACCCATGACTGGTTCGAGCGCATAAACCGCTGCAAAAGAGATGTAGATGAGCGCGAGGAAGAGCAACAACGACAACACCGCCACCATAATAAGCGCGGTGAACAGGCGCACAATCTTGTCAATTACATCGAGCTTCATGTACTTGGTCTGAAGCCCGATGTAATGTCTTACAACTTCTATGAGTTGCGCTATGGTCTCTATATTATTGTCTGTCGAGAACATTTAGCCTGGCTCAGTGTTGTGATTAGTCGTTAGCTGTATCTGTGGCGTCCTTGATGTCGTCAACGAGGTCTTCCACTTCCTTGCGGCTCACCTTGATGTTGTGCTTCTTGCAGAAGTCGTCAACAGCGTCGCCAATCTTTGTACGAGTCTCGCTGCCCTTCTCGGGAGCCAAAAGAATACCTAATGCTGTGCCGGCGATAGCGCCGCCCAAGAATGCTCCAATGTAACCTAATGCTTTCATGTTGTTTGAGTTTAGATGTTATAGAAATTTGATAAATACTGGCATTATGCCACTATATGTACTTTTAATGGTTCATATTAGGCATTAATCCCATTACTGACAGCAAATATAGTAAATTAAATTCATTCTGCATTCATTTATTTGCGATTTTTTGTTAAAAACAATGTCGGTGGCTTATTTAACAAACTTTATGTGCCATTTGTCACATTAATTAGTAGATATTTTGTAATTTCGCACCAAATACGGACATTTTATAAATTTCAAATAACATACGATTGATATGAAGAAAAGTTTGGTTTTGTGCGCAGGTGTCTGCGTAGCATTGGCTTTTACAAGCTGTAAGTCACAGGAGAGTGCATACAAGAAGATGTATGACAAGGCTCAGGCTAAGCACGAGCAGCCTGCTGACCAGCCTGCACAGGAGGAGGCTCCGGTTGTGGCTCCTATCGTGGAGAAGCCTGTCACACAGACAACTGTCGTAGACAATTCGGACAATGTGGCTGTACGTTCAGAGGATTTCACACTCGTAAGCGGCACTGGTTTGAGCAACTTCAGCGTTGTTGTGGGCTCATTCTCGGTGAAGGCTAACGCTGAGGGACTACAGGGCAAGCTCAAGGCTGCTGGCAAAAACGCACAGATTGTATACAATTCAGAGCGCAACCTCTATCGTGTTGTGGCTTCTACATTCGCAACAAAGTCGGAGGCTGCTCAGTCACGCGATATGCTCATGGGCGAGTATCCAGGTGCATGGTTGCTCTATAAGAAGTAATATATAATATAGTATCAGTGGCTCGTATACTCTCTATAGACTACGGCAAGAAGCGCACGGGCATTGCTGTCACCGATCCGTTGCAGATTATTCCTGGCGGACTGGCGACAGTGGCTACGTGCGACCTTATGAAATTCCTCAAGGACTATGTGTCGCGCGAGCCCGTAGAGCGCATTGTCATGGGCGAACCGCGCCAACTCAACGGTGAGCCGAGCGAAAACTTGCAGCGTGTCAAGCAGTTTGCAGCACAGTGGCGCAAGCAGATGCCCGACATTCCGCTGGAGTTCTACGACGAAAGGTTTACGTCGGTGCTTGCACACAAGGCTATGATAGACAGCGGCATCGGCAAGAAAGCGCGACAAAACAAGGCTCTTGTCGACGAGATAAGCGCCACGATAATCCTGCAGGACTACCTTCGAATGAAGGGAATATAATGCAGATGACAGGCATAAGGATGCCTGCAAATTGCCTAATACAAAGAAGAAAATAACAGAATGATTTTACCGATTTATACATACGGTCAGCCGGTGCTCCGCAAGGAGGCTCAGGACATCACACCTGAATATCCCGAGCTGAAGACACTCATTGCCAATATGTATGAGACAATGAGTGACAGCGACGGCATCGGACTCGCTGCTCCGCAGATTGGTCTGGACATACGTCTTGTGGTTATCGACCTTGATGTGCTGAGCGATGACATGCCCGAATACAAGGACTTCAAGCATGCCTACATCAATCCATATATCGTGGAGTATGATGAGGACTCGCCAAAGGAGTCGATGGAGGAGGGTTGTCTCTCACTGCCGGGCATTCACGAGAAGGTGACTCGCCCAACACGCATACACGTAACCTATATGGACGAGGACTTCAACGAGCACGACGAGTGGGTGGAGGGCTATCTCGCACGCGTCATGCAGCACGAGTTCGACCATCTTGGCGGCAAGATGTTCATCGACCGCATCTCGCCGATGCGTCGTCAGATGATACGCGGCAAGCTCAAGAATCTGCTGCTCGGACGCTTCCGTTGCGCTTATCGCACAAAGATTCTTAAGAAATAAGCACACTACACACAAATAACAAACAACAACATAGGCGCAAAGTCGGTCCTATGTTGTGGTTTGTTGTATCTTTTAATGGATGATTTTCCGACTATGAGACATATAATCCTCCTTTTTACACTCCTTTTCTCTTTTCTTCGTCCGGCACAAGCACAGTTCAATACTAATAGGCTTATGATTTCAGGACGCAGTGCGCTGTATTATGAGGATTATGTGTTGTCAATACAGTATTTCAATCAAGTGCTCATGGCAAAGCCTTATTTATATGAACCGTGGTTTTTCCGTGGACTTGCTAAGTTCTATCTCGACGACTATTCTGGGGCTGAATCTGATGTGACCAAGGCTGTAGAATTAAACCCCTATATATATAATATGTATGAACTGCGTGGCTTGTGCCGTATTCATCAGAATAAGTACGACCTTGCCATCAGCGACTACAACCATTCCATACGGCTTAATCCGCAAAACCAAGCAGCATGGTACAATCGTGCTCTGTGTCGTGTAGAGCAGAAGGACTACGACCGTGCACAGCTTGAACTCGACACTGTAGTGACACGCTGGAAGAAGTTTGCTGGTGCCTACTCGCTCAAGGCGCAGGTGTATCTGGCGCAGAAGGACACCACACAAGCCGACCATTGGCTCGACCGAAGCCTTGAAGTTGACCCATACGACGCCGATGCATGGACCACACGTGCCATGATTTCGCTGTCGCGCTCAAAGTGGAAGGATGCCGACACATATTTGAGCAAGGCTCTGCATCTGAAACCCAAGAATGTTACCAACTATGTCAACCGGGCACTCGCACGTTTCAATCTCAACAATCTGCGTGGAACAATGTCCGATTATGACACAGCTATCGACCTCGACCCCGACAATTTTCTTGCACACTACAACCGTGGACTGCTCCGAATGCAGCTTGGCGACGACAACCGAGCCATTGAGGACTTCGACTATGTCATACGTATGGAGCCACAGAATGTGCTCGCTATATACAATCGTGCTATTCTGTTAGACAAGACTGGCAATCTGCGTGCGGCTATACACGACTATACACGAATGATAGAGCAGTTTCCAAACTTCTGGAACGGACTCTCACGACGTGCCTCGTGCTATCGGCGCTTGGGCATGACAGCTAAGGCTGAGCTTGACGAATTTCGTATACTTAAGGCACAGCAAGACAAACATCTGGGCAAACAGCCTCGATGGAGCGCTGCTAAGCGCAAACAGATGCGCCGCCGAAGCGAAATCGACCCCAATAAATACAACCAAATTGTGGTGGCAGACGAACAGACTGCCGAGCATGAATACAAGAGCGACTATCGTGGACGTGTGCAAAACCGTGCATCAAACCTCGAAGTGCTTCCTATGTATCACCTCTCGTTTGTGCAGCATCACAACGATGTGCATACCTATCTTGCCTTCTCGCAGCATGTTGAAGCGTTCAACGCTGCCAATAAGTCGCCACATATATACGTCAGTTGTACTCTTAAGCAGCTGGACGAAGCCCTGTCGCGCCGCCAGTTGGCACGTGTCGACTCGCTCACAGCTATAGTGAACAATACACGCGACGCACGTCGCTTGACTGATGTGCTGATACAACGTGCCGTGGCAGAGAGTGTTGTGCAGGATTATGAGGCTGCCGTGAGCGACCTCACAGCCTGTCTGTCTACCGACTCTACGTCGGTGCTCGCCCTTTGGCAGCGTGCTTATTGTCAGACAATGCTCAATGAGTTTGACCGTGCTACCACCAAGACTCAGGTTGTAGATGCAACGCTGATGTCTGCCAAGGTGATAGCCGACATAAGTCGTGCCATACAGCTCGACTCAGACAATCAGTATCTCTACTACAATCGTGGTTGTGCATACGTTGGCAGCAAGGACTATACACGCGCCATCGACGACTTTACACGTGCTATAAATATCGATCCGCACCTGGCTGAGGCTTACTACAATCGCGGATTGGCACGTGTGCAGAACGGATTGCGACAGGAAGGCATCGCCGACTTGAGCAAGGCGGGCGAATTAGGACTCTATGGTGCGTATAGCATCATAAAGCGTCTGTCTGCCGAAAAGAAATAATAATAACACTATAACAATAAAACAACAATACAACATTGACATAATGAAAGACAATCTAAGATTAAGGACTATTATCTTCATGGTGGTGATAGCATTTGCCACCTCGCTACTTGCCGCCAATAACACATACTATCCGCGTAAGCGCGAGTTTCGTGGAGCGTGGATACAGTGTGTCAACGGACAGTTTATTGGTATGTCTACCCACAAGATGCAGCAGACACTCACCTATCAGCTCGACGAGTTGCAGAAGGATGGAGTCAATGCAATATTCTTTCAGGTGCGTGCCGAGTGCGACGCTCTCTACAAGAGCGACATCGAACCGTGGAGTCGTTTTCTCACTGGACAGCAAGGCAAGGCTCCTTCGCCATATTGGGACCCCTTGGCATGGATGATAGAAGAGTGTCATAAGCGTGGTATGGAGCTTCATGCTTGGCTCAATCCCTATCGTGCTAAGACCAAGTTTACGTCGGCACTCGCCTCCAATCATGTTGCCATGAAGCATCCTGGCAGTGTATTTCCGTATGACGGACTCTTTATCCTCAATCCAGGACTGCCCGAAAACCGCAACTATATAATTAATGTGGTGAACGACATTGTCAGTCGATATGACGTAGACGGCATACACATGGACGACTATTTCTATCCATATCCAGTGGCAGGACTCCAAATTCCCGACGACCGCGAATATCAGAGATACAACAATGGTATACGCGACCGTGGCGATTGGCGTCGTGACAATGTCAATGTCTTCATCAAGGAATGTGGTGAGAGCATACACCGAATCAAGCCATGGGTGAAGTTTGGTATTTCGCCGTTTGGCATCTATCGCAATCGTCGTGCCGGAGTAGAGGTGGGTAGCGACACACGTGGCACACAGAACTATGACGACCTCTATGCCGACGTGCTCTTGTGGGTGAATAATGGATGGATTGACTACACCGTTCCGCAGATTTACTGGCAGATAGGTCATCCCACTGCCGACTACAAGACTCTCATTGAGTGGTGGAATCGTTATGCTTCCAAGCGTCCTCTGTTCATCGGCGAGGACGTAGAGCGCACGGTGAAGTATGCCGACCCGCAAAATCCGCGCAGCAATCAGATGCCAGCCAAATTCTCGCTTCATTCGCAAATGCCGTATGTTGATGGCACAGTGTTGTGGTATGCCAAGGCTGCTGTAGACAATGTAGGCAACTATGGCACCATGCTTCGCTCGCGCTACTGGCGCTATCCGGCACTTCAACCGCGCATGCCGTTCATCGACTCAAAGGCTCCTAAGAAACCCAAGAAGTTGGCTCTGATATGGACTGAAGACGGACCAGTGTTGTTCTGGACCAAGCCTAAGGGCAAGAAGTGGAACGATGAGGTGACAAAATATGTGGTTTATCGTTTTGCCAAGGGTGAGAAGATAAACCTTAATGACCCAACCAAGATTGTTGCCATTACTCCCGAGACAATGTATCGACTACAATACAACGGTGGATTGATGCAATACACATACGTCGTGACATCGCTCGACCGTATGAGCAATGAGAGTAAAGGTGTAAAAGCAAAAATAAAATTGTAATAATAAAGCAGAGAGGGTATGGTAATGGCACCATACCCTCTCTGCT
>CAKPST010000011.1 GCA_934183355.1 uncultured Prevotella sp. | reverse complement strand
GAGTTGGCACGGCAAAAAAAGTTGTTGATTTGTTGTCGATGTTGTTGTCTTTTTTATATATTTATTCATTAGAAAAATCCGCCACCATCTTACGATACATACTATATGCTCGTGAGCGTGAGATGTATCCTACAATATGTCCCGCAGTGTTGACAACGGGCAGATAGCGTGTGCCCTTCAAGTCGAACTTTCGCATCACTTCCTCCATTGAGTCATTGTCACCCACCTGTGCAGCTATAGGCTGCATGAGTTGGCGCACGCAGAACTTGTTATATAGTTCGGCACGGAACATGACGTGACGTATCTTCGTAATGTCAATCTCGCCGAGGATAGAGCCAGCTGCGTCGAGCACCGGAATGAAACTGGTGTGACTCTTGGATATGGCGTTGACGAGTTTGCCAAGTGGCATATCTGGCGACACGGCTGTATAGTCGTGCTCGATGACACTATCCATACTCATCAGCGTTAGCACCGACTTGTCGGTGTGGTGGGTGATGAGCTTGCCCTCACGAGCCAAACGCATGGCATAGATGCTGTGTGGCTCGAAGATGCTGATGGTGAGCACTGAGCTGACAGCCACAATCATCAGCGGCATGAAGAGGTCGTAACCGTTGGTTATCTCGGCTATGAGGAATATACCAGTGAGTGGTGCGTGCATCACTCCTGCCATCACTCCTGCCATACCGAGCAGTGTGAAGTTCTTCTCAGGAATGTATATGCCCACCTCATAGGTGTTCCAAAGACGAGAGAAAAGGAATCCGCTGAATGCTCCTACGAATAGCGAAGGGGCGAATGTTCCACCACATCCTCCACCACCATTGGTGGCTGCCGTAGCAAATGTCTTGGTCAAGACGACAAGAGCGATGTAGAGAATGAGCAAATTGCCATGTCCTGCAAAGAGCGAATTGCGCAATACCTCGTTCCAATCAGCCTCACTCATACCATTAAGCAATACGTTGATGGCTGAATAGCCCTCGCCATAGAGCACCGGGAAGAGGAAGATGAGCGAACTCAGAATCACACCACCAAGGGCGAGTTTGCCATAGCGATGCTGCTTGAGCTTACCAAACATTCCCTCGCATGCCGACATTGAACGGATGAAGTAAAGACTCACAAGTCCGCATACTACACCGAGGATGATGCTTGCTGGCACACGATCAACAATCCACTCGCCGTCGAGATGAAAACTGAACAACGAGTCGCTGCCCATAAATATATAGGTGAAGCAGGTGGCGGTGACGGCTGCCGTGAGAATAGGCAGAAGCGACGCCATACTGAGGTCGACCATGAGCACCTCAAGCGTGAATACGAGTCCGGCTATAGGTGCCTTGAAGATGCCGGCAATGGCTGCAGCGGCTCCACATCCCACAAGCAACATCAGCGTCTTGTTGTCCATACGGAACAACTGACCGAGATTGGAACCTATGGCTGAACCTGTAAGCACGATAGGAGCCTCGGCACCTACCGAACCACCGAATCCAATGGTTATGGCAGAAGCTATGACCGATGTCCAGCAGTTGTGACCCTTCAGACGCGACTGCTTGGAGGAGATGGCATAGAGGATGCGAGTGATACCATGCGAAATGTTGTCCTTGACAATATAGCGCACAAATAGCGACGTAAGAAAAATACCCACCACTGGGAACATAAGATACATCCAGTTGAATGTGTCGGCATTGAAGTGCGACGTGAGCAACTGCTGTATCTCGTGTATTATGGAGTGGAGGATAAAAGCGGCTACCGAAGCAAAGAATCCAATGAAGAAAGCCAGAATAATGGTGGCTTGCTTGTCAGACAAATGCTTGATGCGCCATTGATAGAGCCAGAGCCCAACGCCGCGAAGTGTTGAGATGTTGGAAATATTCTGTTCCATTCTATCTGTCAACTATCTTTTTTTACTTTCTAATTATCGTAACCTGTCCGTCGCTGCTTAGCTTAATAATGCTGCTTGGTGTATGTGGCTTGTGTTCCTGGCGGCGTGTCCAGCAAACATAGTCGACAGCCTCAAGCAGTTCGGGGGAGATGTCACAATAGTTTTGTGCCGTAGGCTCACCGCTTATATTGGCACTTGTGCTGACGATGGGCTTCTGAAAACGGAAACAAAGTTCCTTAGAGAATGGTTCGTTAGTGATGCGCAGTCCGATGCTGCCGTCCTCGGCAATGAGATTGGGAGCAAGATTTACGGCTCCGTCGAGTATTACGGTTGTCGGTTTGTCGGCTATCTCCATGAGGTCCCAAGCCACGCTGGGCACATTGCGCACATAACGCTGCACACGATCTACTGAATCGGCGAGGCAGATAAGAGCCTTAGAGTCGTCACGATGCTTTATCTTGTAGACTTTAGCTACAGCTTCGGCGTTAGTGGCGTCGCAGCCAATTCCCCATACAGTGTCAGTTGGGTAGAGTATCACTCCGCCCTTACGCATTACGTCAAGAGCATTTTTGATGTCTTCCTTTAGTGTCATTATTCTTGAATTTAATATTTTACCAAACGCAAAGTTACTGAAATTTATGCACAAATCGCCAAATGTTACGCCGAAAATTCATAACTTTGCATAAGGAGTCATGAATGGACTAATAGTAGGAAGGATGCCTCATCATCCTACTTATCATTTGTATATCAGAAAAATAAATAAAATAAAAATGGAAAAGAAAGATTTGCGAATAGTGTTCATGGGAACACCTGAGTTTGCTGTCGGCTCATTGAAACGTCTTGTGGAGAATGGGTATAATGTCGTGGCTGTAGTCACTCAGCCTGACAAACCTGTTGGTCGTCATGGCTCAGTACTGCGTGCCTCGGCTGTCAAGGAGTATGCTTTGGAGCACGGACTGCCTGTATTGCAGCCAGAGAAGATGAAGGACCCGGATTTTTTGGAGCAACTGCGCTCATACAACGCCGACCTTCAGGCTGTAGTGGCTTTCCGTATGTTGCCTGAAGTGGTGTGGGACATGCCGCGCTTTGGCACATTTAATGTTCATGCTGCCCTGTTGCCACAGTATCGTGGCGCTGCACCTATCAACTGGGCTGTGATTAACGGTGAGACTAAGACTGGCGTAACTACATTCTTCCTCGACCACGACATAGACACTGGCTGCATCATCATGCAGCGCGAATTTCCTATCCCCGACGAAGCCGACGTAGAATATGTATACGACGGACTGATGGAACTGGGCGCTGGCATCTGTCAGGACACAGTTGACCTTGTTATCAACACCGACGGCAATGTTCCGTCGCAGCCTCAGCCTGAGGATGTGGAACTGAAGGCAGCTCCGAAGATTTTCAAGGAGACATGCGAGATTGAATGGAATCAGCCTGCCAAGAAGACATACGACTTTGTGCGTGGACTCAGTCCCTACCCTGGCACATGGACAACACTGAAGAGCAACGAAGAGAACGGACCAGCTCCGTCGGTGCTCAAAGTGTTCAAGACTGCCAAAACTGGCAATGTTTGCACCGAAAGCGTAGGAACATTGAAGGCTGAACACGGCCACCTCTATGTGGCAACTGCCGACGAATGGCTCGAAATAGTAGAGCTGCAAGCTGCTGGCAAGAAACGTATGGCGGCACGCGACTTCCTCAACGGATTTAAGAATGCCGAGCAGTTCTGCTTGGTACGTTCATAACGAAGACCTATCGCGCTGCATCAACACTATTGCGCACAGCATTAACACTATAGCGCACTACATTAATAACATAAGGGAAAAGCCCGACATCATGCTTCAAATAGCACGATGTCGGGCTTTTCCCTTTGTTGTTATTCTTAATAGTCTTATTTAGAATATTCCCCACTTCTTCTTACGCTTGGGCGGCTCCTGCGAGTCAATGTCGCGACGACTTGCGTTATGCAGTTCGTCCTCCCATGTCGTATTGTCGTGTATCATGTGGTAGATAGTTCCCCAATCGGGCAAACCGCCGATGTTGCGATCGTCGATAAAGAGGTCTGCCTTTAGTTTACGCGAGAAGTGGTTGTTGTTCTTGAGAGTTTCCTCTGGATAGTCGCGGTTGACAGCATAAAACTCCACACCGCGCTCCCTACACCAGTTTACAGCTTCTTCAAGCAACTCACCCTCGCGCACGCTCCACAATATCAGCTTGTGGCGCTCGGCAATGAGCATGCGCAAGGTTTCAGTAGCAAATGGTATCTCACGACCGATAGCCGGATACTTATGTTCGACGATAGTGCCGTCGAAATCAACTGCTATTACCATATTATATATACAATAATATTTTATCTCTTGATAGAGTCGTCGTTCTTGTTGCCGTAGCCACTATTGGTGTACGATCCGAATGTACCGACACTACCATAGCTTGAGCCATATCCATACGACTTCTTGCCATAGCCATATCTACCATACTTGCCATACTTGCCATAGCCATAGTAGTAGCCATATTTCTTCTTCGACATGTCGATGCCGTTGATGACGATGCACATATTCGGCAACTTCTTCTCTGCGGCAAACGAGTTGACCATATCGAAACAAGACTTAGCTGTGTAGTCGGCACGACACATATATACGGTGATGTCTGCAACACGTCCTATGAGCAGCGTATCCGTAACAATTCCGGCAGGAGCTGTATCGATGAGCACATAGTCGTAGTCCTCCTTGAGCGAGTTGATAACTGCGTCAAGCGACTTGCGTGAAACAATCTCAGTTGGGTTTGGTGGCACCGGACCAGCCATGAGCAAGTCGAGATTGTCGTTCACACCCGAAGGAATAATCTGCTCACGGATGTCAGCCTTGGTAGGATTATCGTGCATGAGCAGGTTAGTAATGCCATGCTTGAAGTCCTTAATCTCGAACAACTGAGCAAGACGTGGCTTGCGGATGTCAAGACCTATGAGCACTACCTTCTTGCCAAGCAATGCAAAGCTGACAGCAAGGTTGGCTGCGGTGAATGTCTTACCCTCACCCGAGGTTGACGATGTGAACATAATGGTGTTCTGTCCCTCCTTCAGCATAAACTGCAAGTTTGAACGTATAGAACGGAATATCTCCTCCATTATATTGTTCTTGTTCTCGTGAACCACGATGTCAGCCTTGGTCTTAGCCGTCTCGCTTGAGATAGCCACGTCGCCAACGATAGGCAGTGTGGTGAGTCGAGCAACATCGTCATGACCCTCAATCTTGAATCGGAAGTATTCGAGGAGGAAGATGATGCCAAACGGAATGGCAAAGCCGAGGATAAGAGCTATGAGCAGAATGATTGAACCCTTAGGGCTAATCTTGCCTTTAGCCATAGGCATGTCAATGAGCTTGCCCTTGTCGGCAGTAGCAGCGAGCGAGATAGAGTTTTCCTCACGCTTCTGTAGAAGCATCAAGTAAAGACCCGACTTCACCTCCTGCTGACGTCCAATCTGTGTAAGGATGCGCTCCTGCTCAGGAGTTGACGAAATCTGTCCTGAGTACATATTGAACTGCTGCTGTATGCTGTTGCGCTGAATCTCTGCGCTACGCTGAGCCTGGCTCATGGCACGACGAATGCTGCTTGTCAGGTCGTCGAGTTGTGCTGTAAGCGGAGTCACTGATGGTGATGTCTCGCTTGCACTGCGGAGCAGACGGTTGCGCTGCATCACTATCTCGTTGTACTTGTTGATGAGCGACGACGAAGCCTGGTCGGTAAGTCCGACATTCGAAGGAAGTGTCTGATACTTATTTGTAGGTTCGTTCATGTAGTCGTTGATGCTACGCAACAGCTCTATCTGAGTATTCATCTCGGCAAGCTTCTGTGTGAAAGCGTCAGAGTTGACTACAGTCTGTGCAGAGTTAATCTTCGGATCGACGATGCCATAGCGACGCTTTGTCGACTCAAGACTGCCCTCAGTAGCACCAAGCTCACTATTAATCTTCTCAAGACGTGAATTGATGAACTGCTCTGTACGCATCGCAATCTCGTTCTTGTCCTCGTTTGCCTGGCGGTTGTAGCACACTGAGAGCTGACGCAGATAGTCAACGGCACGAGTTGGGATTGGGTCGTTCATCACCAGTTCGGCGATAGTTGTAGTCTTCGAAGTCTGACTTACAGACATAGCATTAGCAAAAGCCTTGCCTGCCAAGAGAGGCGAAACGATAGTAGCCTTCAGAGTCTTGCCCTCCTTCAAGTCAGATGTCGTGCTCTTCTTGATGCTAATCACACCAACACTCGTATTGATAGAGAATGGCAGAGTCGCAGTCTTGCGGTCGATGGTATACTTAATCGGTTCCGCATCGCGATCTTTAGGCACATAAGTATACTTACCTGTGATGTGATACTGATTGGCCTCCTTCTTTATCTCAAGCATGATAGGCATCTGTAGCTTCTCAAGGCTGTTGGCATCGAGATCTACATCAAGTGGCTGATTCTGATAGAGAAGGTGGTCCTTCACACGTCCACTCAACTTATAGCTTACATACAACTTGAGATCCTTCACTGTCTCGCTTGCCAACGTGTTCGATCCAAGTATCACCATCTCATTGTCAATACCAGCTGAGTTGCTCATTATACCAAGTGTGTTCGACATGAGCAACTGGCTCTTGCCAGCAGCCGAGCGTGATGTGTTGCTCTGGTCGTCCTTGATAAGCAATTTCACATGAGCCTGATATGTAGGTGTGGCATACTTCAAATAAACGACAGCCAAACCAAGGCAGATGATAACCGACAGAACAAACCACTTCCAGTTAAGGACAAACATGGTGTAGATAGTTCTGAAGTCGAACGATGACGACTCCGCCTCGTTCTCTTTCTGGACATTATATTGTCCAGCGTTCTTGTTTTCTTCCATTATATTTTATATCCAATAAAAAGTGTTGTTTTTTTTATCCTATTTCTTGTTTTATGTTAGCCCTATTATTTTTTCCCCTCTTCGGCAAGTTGCAACAGATACTTGCCATAATTGTTCTTAATCATAGGCTGGGCTATCTCGACAAGCTTCTTGCTGTCAATCCATCCCTTCTTGAAAGCTATCTCCTCAAGACAAGCCACCTTCAGTCCCTGTCGCTTCTCGATGACCTCGATGAATGTGCTTGCCTCAGACAGGCTGTCGTGTGTGCCTGTGTCGAGCCATGCAAATCCACGCTGCAAGGTCTTCACCTTCAAGTTGCCCTCAGCCAGATACTCCTGGTTGACAGTGGTAATCTCAAGTTCGCCACGCTTGCTTGGCTTGATGCGTCGAGCCACATCCACCACGCTATTGGGATAGAAGTACAGACCCACAACGGCATAGTTGCTCTTAGGATGCTCTGGCTTCTCCTCGATGCTCAGGCAGTTGCCCTCAGCGTCAAACTCTGCCACACCATAGCGCTCAGGGTCGTTGACATAATAACCAAATACAGTGGCTTTGCCCTCACGCTCCACATTCTGCACACTCTCGTGCAGCAACTGCGAGAATCCAGCGCCATAGAATATATTATCACCCAGAACCAGACACGCTGTGTCGCCACCGAGGAAGTCGGCACCAATCAAGAAAGCCTGTGCAAGTCCGCCAGGATAAGGCTGCTCGGCATACTCAAAATGCACACCATAATCGCTACCGTCACCCAACAGTCGACGGAACGATGGCAAGTCGTCCGGCGTAGATATGATGAGTATCTCCCTTATGTCGGCGAGCATAAGCACGGATATGGGATAATATATCATTGGTTTGTCAAAAATAGGTATAAGCTGCTTGCTTATTCCTTTTGTGATGGGGTAAAGACGTGTACCCGAACCACCGGCTAAAACGATTCCTTTCATAGTCTATGGGCGTTTGTGTACTTATTTAAATAATATATTAGCACATTAAATGCGTACAAAGATACGAATAAAAGTCAAATATTTGAGTGTATAACGTGAAAACTTTTGTGAGATTGGAATACTTTTCGTAATTTTGCATGAAAAGTTCGTAAAAATAAAATAAAACAAGACAATAATCATGGGATTTTTATCTAAACTCTTTGGAAAAAAGGAAGAAAAAAACAATACCGGTGGAATGGAAGACTACATGCAGCTTGTGCGTGTTTACTTCCAGGCTTCGATAGCTGCCAATGTGGGAATTGCCAACCTTGGCATGCTGCCCGACTTGCGTGTGTTCAAGTCGACACTGCATGTGCCTACTGTCAACAACAAACTTGGCGTGGGCGAGAAAAACGCTTGCCGCAAGATGCTCAAGGAAATCTATGGCACCGACGACAACTTCTTTAAGGAAATAGACCAGAGCATTCGCAAGAACTGTCGCAAGATACAGGACGTACAGGTGTACTTGGTTCAGTTCCAGGGATTCACACAGGACTTGATGATGCTCATGGGCAACCTCATGAAGTTTAAGCTTCGTCTGCCCTCTATGTTCAAGAGCGCCCTCTACAAGATGACAGAGAAGACTGTAAACGAAATTTTCGCTAAGAACGACTACACCGACCCTGCTGTGCTCAAGGCTGTAGTGGCTGTGCGTCAGTACAACCACCGACTTGGATTCTCACAAAAGTGGGTCAGCGACTTTGTCTATCAGGTAGTGATGCTCGCCAAGAAGGAGCCAAAGCCAGCTGAAGAGGAGGCTGCCAAGAAATAATTGCGCGTTTTGCAAAAAAACGCCGATTATTTTGTGCCATTCACAGAAATGAATTAATTTTGTAACCAAATAATAGCATAATGGAAGCTGATGCCAAATCTATCGACCTTTTCACCACACGTGTCAGGCAGATGATACTACAGTACGGCGAACTCAAAGAACAGAACGCCGAACTCAACGCTGCACTTGACCGTCAGAAGGTCAAGATTGACCAACTGGAGGCGCAGCTTGCCAAGATGCGCGACGACTACAACGGACTGAAGGTGGCACGAATGCTCGAAATAACTGACGGTGACATGGAGTCGGCGCAAAAACGGATTGCAAAACTAATACGCGATGTCGACAAGTGTATCACTCTCGTGAGTGGAAAGAAGGAAGAATAAACGCCACAACACGAGAATAGCTACTGAAAGTTATGGCAGAAGAAAACAACGAGAAGCTACGCATCAGGCTTCATGTCTACGACACCGAGATACCGGTGAACGTGCGCCCCGAGGACGAACCACTCTATCGCGACGCAGCGACACTCATTACCAATACCGTCAACGCCTACGCATCGAGATACAAGGGGACTAAAAACGACAAGGAGCTGCTGTATATGGCTATCATAGACATTGCATTGCGTTTCCAAATGGAACTGACGCGCAACGACACACAACCATACAACGACATGCTGTCCAAACTAACATCCGAAATAGAGGATGCACTGAAGAAGTGATAAATAGTGGGGATGCACCTAACAAACGCCGTGTGTGACTTTGTCTGCGCAAAGACTAACAACAAGAATTTTAAATCAATTAATAAATAATAAATGGGTATAATAATCACAGCCATAGTGGCACTCGTCATCGGAGGTGTTGCGGGCTATTTTATTTTCCGTTATGTCATCAAGGGAAAATATAATGAGATGATTGCAGCCGCCAACAAGGAGGCTGATGTTATCAAGGAGAAAAAACTCCTTGAAGTGAAGGAGAAATTCCTCAACAAGAAGTCGGAGCTGGAGAAGGAGGTGCAGTCGCGCAACCAGAAAATCCAGCAGAGTGAAAACCGCCTCAAGCAGCGCGAGATATCACTCAACCAGCGCCAGGAGGAACTCGGCCGCCGCAAGCAGGAGGTAGAGCAGAATCAGCAGCGCATCGACAACGAGAAGAAGCTCATCGCTCTCAAGCAGGAAGAGCTTGAGAAGATGCAGACTAAGGAGCGCGAGAAGTTGGAGGAGCTGTCTGGACTGAGCGCCGAAGAGGCTAAAAACCGACTCGTAGAGAGTCTTAAAGACGAGGCTCGCACAGATGCCGCTTCTTACATCAACGAGATTATGGACGAGGCTAAGCTCAATGCCAATACACAGGCTAAGAAAATCGTCATCCAGACCATACAGCGTGTGGCTACTGAGACTGCCATCGAGAACTCAGTGTCGGTTTTCCACATCGAGAACGACGAGGTTAAGGGTCGCATCATCGGTCGTGAGGGTCGCAACATCCGCGCTCTTGAGGCTGCCACAGGTGTAGAGATTGTTGTTGACGACACTCCTGAGGCTATCGTCATCTCTGCCTTCGACCCTGTTCGCCGCGAGGTTTGCCGCCTTGCCCTCCACCAGCTTGTTGCCGACGGACGTATCCACCCGGCACGCATCGAGGAGGTTGTGGCTAAGGTGAAGAAGCAGCTCGACAACGAAATCATCGAGACTGGTAAGCGCACAGCCATCGACCTTGGCATCCATGGTCTCCACCCAGAGCTTATCCGCATCATCGGCAAGATGAAGTATCGCTCTTCATACGGTCAGAACCTCTTGCAGCACGCTCGCGAGACAGCCAACCTCTGTGCTGTTATGGCTGCCGAATTGGGCTTGAATCCTAAGAAGGCTAAGCGTGCCGGATTGCTCCACGATATAGGTAAGGTGCCCGACGAGGAAAGCGAACTGCCCCACGCTCTATATGGTGCCAAGATTGCAGAGAAGTACAAAGAGAAGCCAGACATCTGCAACGCCATCGGTGCTCACCACGACGAAATGGAGATGAACACTCTCTTGGCTCCTATCGTGCAGGTTTGCGACGCTATCTCTGGCGCACGTCCAGGCGCTCGCCGCGAGATTGTAGAGGCTTACATCAAGCGTCTCAACGACCTTGAGGCTATCGCAATGTCTTATCCTGGTGTCACCAAGACCTACGCTATCCAGGCTGGTCGCGAACTTCGCGTCATCGTTGGTGCCGACAAGATGGACGACAAGGAGACAGAGAAACTCTCTGGCGAGATTGCAAACAAGATTCAGACCGAGATGACTTATCCGGGTCAGGTGAAGATCACCGTTATCCGTGAGACTCGCTCTGTAGCTTACGCCAAGTAAGCACATCATTAGCATCATATTCTTACACATATTTAAGGTTAGTCCTCAAAGAACAGCGTTTCTTTGAGGACTTTTTTTTGCCCTTTCCGTCTTTCATATAGCCAACATTTATTACCTTTGTAGACAAAACTAACAACTATGAACAAATCAATCACCAAACATCTACAACTCTCTGCATTTGCATTGCTGGCATCAATAATGCCTACAGCAGCCAATGCTGCCACAATGCTGCAATCACAACCCTCCTCCGACAAGTATCCACTCGGCGCTTACTGCGAAGCTACCGACACCAAACCGCATGACAGCGACGCTGCATGGGCTAAGCTCGCTGCTCCAATACAGCTCAGTTGGGCTACTACCGACACTCGCTATCGCCGCCACGACATTCCGCAAGTGAAACGACAGACCGTATGGAACGGCAAGGCGTGGCGTGGCGAACGTATCAACGCACAAGCTGTGCTGTGGACCAATCGCAACATAAATGATGCAGAAATCATCGTTTCCGACCTTCGCTCGGGCAAGGCTGTGATTCCGTCGTCTGCCGTGCGCACCCACTTCGTGCGCTACGTCATGACCGACGAGCTCAACAAGGACGGTTGTGGATGCGGAGTGCGCAATCCTGCCGACTTCGACTCATCGGCTGTTGCCGACGTGCTCGACATCAACAAAGTGCTGCCAGTGAAGCGCAACACTACTCAGCCTGTATGGATGAATATATGGGTGCCACAGGATGCTAAGCCTGGCACCTACACTGGACAGCTCACCGTCAAGGGCAAGGACATGAAGCCGATGACTCTTCAGGTGAAACTACAGGTGATGAGTCGCACACTGCCCAAGCCTCAACAGTGGACTATGAACCTCGACCTCTGGCAAAACCCCTACTCTGTCGCTCGCTACTATCAGGTGCCGCTATGGAGCAAGGAGCATTTCGACGCTATGCGACCGATAATGAAGATGCTTGCTGATGCCGGACAGTATGCCGTCACTACAAGCATCATGCACAAGCCGTGGAACGGACAGACCGAGGATCACTACGACTCGATGGTAACACGCATCAAACACATCGACGGCTCGTGGAGCTACGACTATGCGGTGTTCGACAAATACGTCGACTTCATGATGAACGACGTGGGCATCAACCGTCTCATCTCGTGCTACACAATGATTCCGTGGGACTTGAGTTTCGACTACTACGACGAGGCCACCAACCGCATACAGTTTGTCAAGGCCAAGCCGGGCGACGAGGCTTACACCGAGTATTGGTTCAACTTCCTCAAGGACTTTTCGCGCCACTTGCGCCAGAAGGGTTGGTTTGACAAGACGTGCATCGCCATGGACGAGCGCCCGATGGACCACATGCAGACAGCTATAAAGGTGATAAAGGATGCCGACC
Source organism: uncultured Prevotella sp. (assembly GCA_934183355.1). Lineage (GTDB taxonomy): Bacteria > Bacteroidota > Bacteroidia > Bacteroidales > Bacteroidaceae > Prevotella. The sequence continues at coordinate 25,233 of CAKPST010000011.1, read as the reverse complement.
CAGAGTTTAAGATTTCACTTGCTGGCATCTATCACGACGAGATAGAGCGCGACCTCTACTACTATAGCATTGCCTATGGCAACAAATTCCCAGAGGATGTGATGGCACGCCGTCGCGCTGAGGGCAAAGTCAGTACCTACTACAACTGCTGCACTGAGGGATTCCCCAACTCCTTCACCTTCTCGGCTCCTGCCGAGGCTGCATGGATGGCTATACATGCCTTGGCGGGTGGCTACGATGGTTATCTGCGCTGGTCGTACAACAGCTGGACTATCGACCCACTACGCGACTCTCGTTTCCGCACATGGGCTGCTGGCGACTGCTACTGCGTATACCCAGGTCCTCGTTCGAGCATCCGCTTCGAGCGTCTTGTAGAGGGATTGCAGGACATGGAGAAGATTGTTCAGTTGCGACGCGAATATCAACGCAAGGGACAGACAGCAAAACTTGAACGCCTCAACCGAATAGTAGAGCAGTTTACACCAGAGAAGACACCGGCAAGCAAGGCGGCTAAGGCGGCGGGAATGGTGGAGGAATTGGAGAAGCTACTGAACGAGTAGTGCTCCAATGTCGTCATCATATAATTAACGTCCAATTAACTGATAAATTAACAGATAAATTAACGTATAATTAACCGGCATTAACGACTACGTTTATTTTCTTTGTCGTTAATTGCGGTTAATTATCCGTTAATTAGACCGTTAATTATATCGTTAATTTTATTGTTAATTTTATTGTTAATTAGGTCGTTAATTGGACGTTAATATAACGTATACGCGACTCTTGGTTAGGAGTTGCGAGACATTTCCTTCTTATACAAAAGTTTTTTATTTTCTACTGCAATCTGCAATTTTTCAAGAAATATAGCCGTAAGTAATTGAATAACACCATATTACACGCTTGCAGATTGGCTTGCAGTAGAAAGGACAACTGCAAGGATTTAGCATGATTTGCAGCATTCGGCGACATAGTACTTGCAACTAAGGCTTGTTTGCATCGCAACTAAGGCTTGTTTGCATCGCAACTAAGGCTTGTTTGCATTGCAACTAAGGCTCGTTTGCATTGCAAACAAGCCTTACTTGAACACCCCATAAAAATTGCAGATGGAAATCCTACTGCAATGCCATCTGCAATTTTACAACAATATAAATATCAATAAATTACAGCGATATTTCATTAAAAATTGCAGATGGCAGTAGAAAAATAAAAACTTTTATATAGCTGAAGCTTACAGCTAATTACTTCACCATGATTTCGTCTACAAAGAGGAATGCTGCTTTGCCCTTGCCAGCATGCCACTCTGGGATGTTGCGCTCTGATGTGGCACGCACCTTGATGTAGCGAGCATTCACCTGTGGGAAACTCAACTCGTGAGTGTAAATCTTGTCGGCATAGTTCTCGGCATTGGCAGGCAGCGACTTTGTAGCCACTGTATTGAATGTCTTGCCGTCAGAAGATACACTAACCTCAATGTCACGCGCGTCAAAAATCCATGAATTCTTGTCAACACATGTGTTGAAGCTGACATTCGACACATTGGTGTTCTGCTTGAGGTCGATAACAGCCTCAAGGTCGTTCTCGCAGAAGCCAAGCCAACGACCTGTGCCAAATCCTGTGTCGCCCAAGAGTCCGTCGGTCAGCGCCACACCACCATTGTAGGTGTAGTTCTTGTGTGTAGGCTGAAGCAGAGTTACGGGGCAAGCAGTTGCCTTGTTGAAGATGACATCCTGACGTGTCACGTTGCTTATATTGCCACTACGGAACGCAGCCGCGCAAATCTGGGCTGGCTTCTGCAAGTGGATGGCTCCTGTGTAGAGAGTGCTGCTCTGTGTGGGCTGTGTGCCATCGAGAGTATAGCGAATCTCAGCATTGTCTGATGTAGTCATGTGAACCACAATCTCGCGCCACTTAGTGTCGCTGTCTACATGTATGCCCACATTGTATAGATGCTTGGCATAGTTGTAGCCGAGACGATCGTAGAGATGAGTGAAACCGATGAGACGCTTAGAGAAGTTGGTGTAGTTCTTCTGTCCTGGCTGACTCCACTGCACTTCGCTCAGCGCTGCCATACGTGGCAGAGCCATATACTGCACCTGCTTGAATGTAGGCATATACTCAGTCCAGATGTTAGCCTGTACACCTATGATGTGGCGCTGCTCCTCGGGATTAAGCTCTGCCGGCATAGGCTCGTAAGAGTAGACGCGCTCCAATGGCAGATAGCCACCGATGGCTATCGGTTCGTTGTCCTTGTCGAGCGACTGATAGTAGTCGAAGTAGAGATAGCTGTTAGGAGTCATCACTACATCGTGATGCTGCTTGGCTGCTGCGATGCCGCCTATCTCGCCACGCCATGACATGACGGTGGCACCCTCAGCGAGTCCACCCTCCAATATCTCGTCCCAACCTATAATGTTTCTGCCGAGCGACTTCAGATAGTTTGAAGCGTGAGTGATGACATAGCTCTGCAGACGCTCCTCAGCCGTGTGGCCGTCCTTAGCCTCCAGGTGTAGCTCCTTGATGCGAGCCTGACACTTAGGACACTTCTGCCACTGTGTCTTAGGACACTCGTCGCCACCCACATGAATATACTTAGACGGGAAGAGAGCCACTACCTCCTTCAGCACATCGTCCACAAACTTCAGAGTCTTGTCGTTGCCAGCGCAGAGCACGTTGTCAGACACGCCCCACATCTCCCACACCTTGTACGGACCGCCAGTGCAGCCATATTCTGGATAGGCAGCGAGGGCAGCCTGCATGTGTCCTGGCAGGTCGATTTCGGGAACGATGGTGATGTAGCGCTCGGCAGCATACTTCACGATGTCGCGTATCTGCTGCTGTGTGTAGTAGCCGTCGTGCGGTGTGCCGTCATACTTGCCCGTGTTGTGACCAATGACAGTCTGGTCGCGGTGCGAACCAATCTTGGTGAGCAACGGATACTTCTTTATCTCAATGCGCCATCCCTGGTCGTCGGTGAGATGCCAGTGGAAGCGATTGATGTTGTGCAGAGCGAGCATGTCGATGAACTGGCGCACAGAGTCGACAGACACGAAGTGGCGCGACACGTCGAGATGGGTGCCACGATAAGAGAAGCGCGGAGCGTCGGCAATGTGTGCCGCTGGGATGCTCACCTGTGTAGCCTTGCCCTTGACTACGGGCAGCGACTTGCGCAGTGTCTGTATGCCGTAGAACACGCCGGCAGCCGATGCACCTGAGATGCGGATGGTCTTAGAGTCGACATCGAGCTTGTAGCCCTCAGCGTTGTCGATGGTCTTGTCGATGGCGAGAAGGATGGCAGCACCACCCTTGGCAGCCTTGCCCACAGACGGACGGATGCCTGTAGCCTGTTCGATGAACGAGGCAAGCATCGTAGCGTTGCGCTTCATGTCCTGGCTATTGGTAGCCAGACTGATGACTGTTTGCTGTGCGAGCGTGAAGGGAGCGTCGGCTGTGACGTTCACCTGACATGGTTGTGGAATGATGTTGAAGTCGGCAGTTTGTCCCGATGCCGCACCGGGCAAGAGCATTGCCACTGCGGCTATCGCTCCTGTAAATAGTTTCTGATTCATTCTTGTTATTTAGTAGATAGGTTGTTTATGCACATACGGGATGAGCAAAACAATGGTTAAATCACTCATCTTTGCAAAATTAGCCAAAAAATATGAATTTATAACGACTTGATATGGAAAATAACACATTATTTTTAGTAAATTTGCATATTATCACCAACTATACTAAATCTATGAACAAATCAACCCTTACTCTCCTTGCTGCATTGATGGCGTCGCCAATGATGGCGCAAGACAAACAGCTTGGAGGATTCTTCTACGGAAATATGGCACAACCTACGGGTTGGGAATGGCAAAGTCCCGACTCCCTGGCATACAACAAGCAGCAACCGCACGCGTGGTTCTTCTCCTTCGGCAATGTCGAGGAGGCGCGACGCGTGCTGCCCGAACATTCATCGCTGTGGTGCTCGCTCGACGGCGAATGGCTGTTTCGCTGGGCTAAGAATCCCGACGAACGACCACGCGAATTCTTCCGCACCGACTATGATGCATCGGCATGGGACCACGTGCAGGTGCCGATGAACTGGAACACGGCTGGCATGACCAATGACGGGACTTTCCGATATGGCTATCCGATATACACCAATCAGCGCGTGATATTCAAGCACAACGTCGAACCAGGCGACTGGCGTGGCGGTGTGATGCGCACTCCGAGAGAGACATGGATGACATACACCAACCGCAACGAGGTGGGATGCTATCGTCGCTCGTTTGATGTTCCTGAAGAGTGGCAAGACAAGCAGATATACATCAACTTTGATGGTGTCGACTCGTTCTTCTATATCTATATTAATGGCAAATACGTGGGATTCTCGAAGAACTCGCGCAATCTGGCACAGTTTGACATCACACCATATCTCAACAAGAAGGGCGACAACTGTGTGGCTGTGGAAGTATATCGCAACAGCGACGCTTCGCTGCTCGAAGACCAGGACATGTTTCGTCTGCCTGGCATATTCCGTTCGGTGTCGCTCACTGCCAAACCAAGGGTTCAGGTGCGCGACCTTAAAGCCATACCCGACTTTGACGAATCATATACCTCAGCCAAGCTGCATATCTCAGCCGAGGTGAGCAACCTTACAGCCAAGACTGTCAAGGACTACACCATCGACTATAAGCTATATGAGAACCGTCTCTACTCTGACGACAACACGCTTGTGGCTGACGCCAGTGCCACTGCCATGGTGAGAAACATCGGCAAACGGGGCAAGGCTGTGGCAGACATAACGCTAAATGCTGGCAACAACATAAAACCGTGGAGCGCAGAGGCTCCACACCGATATACACTCGTGGGCGAACTGAAGGACAGACGGGGAATGGTGGTGGAGACATTCTCTACCATCGTGGGCTTCCGCAAGATAGAGATTAAGGAAACACCTGCCGAAATGGACGAGTTTGGACTCGCCGGACGCTACTATTATCTCAACGGACAACCCATCAAGATGAAGGGCGTAAACCGTCATGAGAACAATCCAGAGACGGGTCACTGCATCTCGCGAGAGCAAATGGAGCACGAGGTGATGCTGATGAAGCGTGCCAACATCAATCATGTGCGCGGTTGTCACTATCCCGACGCACCCTATTGGTACTACCTGTGCGACAAATATGGCATATATCTTGAGGACGAAGCCAACATCGAGAGCCACGAATACTATTATGGTGAGGCTTCGCTGTCGCACGTTCCAGAGTTTCGCAATGCCCACGTGGCACGCAATATGGAGATGGTGCATGCCACAGTCAACCATCCGTCGGTGGTGATATGGAGCTTGGGCAACGAGGCAGGACCTGGCGACACGTTCAAGGATTGCTATGCTGCCATCAAGCAGTATGACGAGAGCCGACCAGTGCAGTATGAGCGCAACAACTCGATAGTGGACATAGGCTCCAATCAGTATCCGTCTATTGCATGGGTGGAGGACGCCGTGAAGGGCAAGAGCGACATCAAGTATCCTTTCCACATATCCGAATATGCCCACTCTATGGGCAATGCGACGGGCAATCTCATCGACTATTGGAATGCTATGGAGAGCACCAACTTCTTCATAGGTGGTGCCATCTGGGACTGGGTAGACCAAGCCATAAACAACATCGACCATAAGACGGGCAAACGCTACTGGGGATATGGCGGCGACTTCGGCATTGACAACAAGCCTAACGACGGCATGTTCTGCATGAATGGCATCATGCGTCCCGACCTTTCGCCCAAAGCGCAATACTACGAGGTGAAGAAGGTGTATCAGAATGTGGGTGTGCGTGGCGTGGACATGAAGCGCGGACGCATAGAGATATTCAACAAAAACTACTTTGAACCGCTGCGTGGCTACCAGATAGTGTGGTCGCTGTGGAAGGATGGCGAATGTGTGGACAGCATGCGACAGCTCACTGGGGCTAAGAACATCGTCGGACCGAGAGAACGACAGGAGTATACGCTCAATTACGACTATGCCAATCTTGACCCACAGAGCGAATATTTTGTGAAGATACAGTTCCTACAAGCCAAGGACATGCCGTGGGCTGAGAAGGGATATGCCCAAATGGAGGAGCAACTGCTGGTGAAGACCGCTGATGCCAATGCTAAGAGTCTGAAGGATGTAGCCAACAAAGGGGGCAACATCTACTATGTGCAGGATGCCAAACAGATAAAGGTGAGGGGCGACCGTTTCAACGCCACGTTCGACCTCAGCACTGGCTCTATCAGTAGTCTTGCCTACAATGGCAACGAGGTGTTTGAGGAGAATGGAGGTCCGATGCTTGATGCCTTCCGTGCTCCTACGGACAACGACGCCGGAATAGGCTATCCCGACAAATGGTTTGAGTATGGACTGTTTGACATGGAACATCATGTAGTAGACAATCCGAGCGTAGAACGCCACAAGGATGGAACAGTGGAGATAAGAATGACGGTGGAGAGCCAAGGCAAGGAGGGCTGCAAACAGACATACGGCAACCGCGACCGCGACCCACAGTCGGCTTACTCATTTGACACCGACCGCAAGCGACTGGGCAAGGACGACCTCAAATTCACCACAAAGCTGACTTACACCATATACAAGGATGGCACCATACAGCTACAAAGCGACATCTCGGCCAACCGTGCTGACGTGGTATTGCCACGTATCGGCTACGTAATGCGACTGCCTAAGACATTTGCCACATTCGACTACTACGGACGTGGACCTGTCAACAACTATGCCGACCGCAAGACGGGACAGTTTATAGAGCATCATCGTGGCACCGTGGGCGAGCAGGACATCATGCTGCCCAAACCGCAGTCGATGGGCAACAGAGAGGATGTGCGATGGTGTGCGCTGAGCGACAATGGTGGACAAGCCGTGACATTCGTTGCCGACAGCATAATGTCTGTCTCTGCCCTACCATGGAGCGCACAGCAGTTGACAGTGGCTGCACATGCTCACGAATTGCCCGAACCTGATGCCACATATCTGCATCTGGATGCTAAAGTGACGGGACTGGGTGGAGCGAGCTGCGGTCAGGGTGGTCCGCTTGAGGCTGATCGTGTAATGAGCAAGGAACACAAATTCAGCTTTATGATTCGACCAGGGAACGGAAGAAACTAATTGACGAATAATTAACGACTTAATTAACGAATAATTAACGGCTTAATTAACGAATAATTAACGCGAATTAACGACAAAGAAAATAAACATAGTCGTTAATGCCGGTTAATTATCCGTTAATTAAGCCGTTAATTTTATCGTTAATAGTCTCTTATTCGAACATTGCGCAAACCCACTCCTCGTCACTCACCACGTCCACCAGCGTTAGTCCATGTTCCTTAGCCGCACGCTCTATCATCGGCACATCCGCCTCATAGAATCCGCTAAGGACGAGTCGTGCGCCGTCAGCCATACGGCTGCGGAACGCTGCCATGTCAGCAATGAGGATATTGCGGTTGATGTTAGCAATCACGACATCAAACTTGTCGGCCACTGTCGACAACACCGAAGCATCGCCAAGCAACACACGCATATTGTCAACACCATTGAGCGAGGCGTTGTGCTGAGCATTGTCCGAACTCCATTCGTCGATGTCGTAGCCGAGCACACGGTCGGCACCAAGACGCGAGGCTACAATACCGAGGATGCCTGTGCCACAACCACAGTCGAGCACCGACTTGCCCTTGAGTTGCATGCCCAACAGACGACGCAGAATCATGCGTGTGGTCTGATGAGTGCCTGTGCCAAAAGCATTGCGAGCTTCGATAAAGATGCGCATCACACCATCATCGCCAGCAAACATATTGCGGTCGGTGTGCTTGGCATCGTAGACGACAAGGCTGTCGGACACACCTATCGGCTCAAAGCCCTCGTCCTCCCAACCTTGATTCCAGTCTTGGTCGGGCACTTCCTCCACCGTATAACTAACACTTACACCCTCAGGCATATAGTCGGAAATGGCAGAGTCGAGCGTCGACTGGTCGTAAAGTGGGCGCTGCACATATCCAGCAATGCCCGTATCGGTGTCCTCAAAAGCCTCAAATCCTGCCTCGCAGGCGGCTGCCGACAACAACTCGCGGGCAGGCTGCAAAAGCTCTTCCGCACAATCTATCACAAATTTGGCTACATAATATTTCATACTCTTATAATGTTTCAGATTTGTTTAACTTGCGACAAAATTAGCAATAAATAGTGACAGATGGGAAACACATATTGTATAAAAAACATAAAATTAGGGGAAAACCTACTACGTTTTAGGGTTTTTCCCTAATTTTGCAACAGAATAAGCATTAAATTTGCATACGTAAAAATAGATTATGTGGCAAGCCATACAATAAATTGGCTGCTTGAACATTATATAATGTAAAGAAACAAATAATAAGGACAATAAAAACAAACCATTATGAAAACACGGTTATTACTTCTCTCTGTCCTCATTGGGGCTATGCCATTGACAATGACAGCCCAGGACGACGACCTCTACTTCACACCGAAGAAGAGCGCGAAGACAGATGTGTCTGAAAGATTCAACCGGGATAGCAACGAATGCCCTGCCTACTATTGTGGCAGCAACCGCAATGTTGACGAATACAACCGACGTGGCAAACTCAAAAGCTACTACCAGAAGATTGGAACCGACTCGCTCGGCAACGACATCATCGAGTTTCACGAGGGCGACGGCACATACGGCAAAGCCGATCTCGACTCTAACATAACCATATATCCAGGCTCAGAACGCTACTATGACGACGAGGACAGCGACTTCGCCTACTCACGTCGCATGGGACGATTTGACGGATTCTATGGCTATTGGGACCCTGCATTCTATGGCACTTATTGGGGTTCGCCATATTGGCGCAGCTACTATAGCTGGTACGACCCTTGGTATGACCCATGGTATGGACCCTATTACGCCGGATGGTATGGCCCACACTGGCACTATGGATGGGGCGCTCACTACGGATGGGGTGGCTACTATGGTTGGGGCTGGCCCTATTATGGATGTGGTGGATGGTATGGTCCGAGATATTATGCCTACAGCGGACCTACTGGCACACGCAACCATGCCAATGGTGGTGGACGATTCTTCGGCAAGCGCGACTCAAACAACAACGACAACCGCAACAGAAGTTTTGGCAACCGCAACAACACCAACAATAGTTCACGCTGGAACGACAACAACCGCAGCGCTTTCGGCAACAGACGCAACAACTCGCAGTATGACAACAACCGCTATCAGCAGCAGTCGCAGCGTCCATCGTACAACAACTCCAACAACAACGGATTTGGCAGCAACCGTGGATCGTTTGGTGGAGGTAGCGGATTTGGCAGCAACCGCGGTTCGTTCGGCGGCGGTGGCGGTTCGTTCGGTGGCGGTGGAAGCCGTGGCGGTGGATTTGGCAATCGCAGATAATCAACTGATGTAAAAAACAAACAACGTATGAAAAAGATATTATCTATAATGACAGCCGCAATGCTTGGCACTGCGGTTTCAGCCCAGGAAACCTACGAGAATGCCCCTCTCGCACAGAAGGATCTCAATGGTACGGCACGTTATGTGGGTATGGGTGGAGCCATGGAGGCTCTCGGTGCCGACATCTCCACAATGGGCACCAACCCTGCCGGCATCGGCTTGTTCCGCCGCAGTGTGGTGAACGGCTCATTCGGAGTCAACTCGCAGTCGGATGTTGAGTCGTTCGGCGGTGCCGACAAGACCAAAATGAGTTTCGACCAGGCTGGTTTCGTATACTCTATGCGCACCAACCGCAGCTCATTCATCAACTTTGGTTTCAACTACAATAAGAGCAAGAACTTCAACCAGATACTCACTGCTGCTGGCAAACTTAATGGCGCATCGCAGAACAAACTGTCGGCTATGAAGAATGCCAACGGCATATACACGCTGAACGAGAAGAACGGCAACCTGGTGAGCAATTCTGCTGCTTGCAACCAGATAGACTATCTATACAGCAACGCTCTCTTCAACAGCAGCAATGCCCAACTATCCGACCAGGGTGTGATTATACGCCAGTCTGACGGCATGCCAGTCTACTACAACGCAAAAGACTATCAGTTTGGCAGAGCCTCATCTGGATATATCGGCGAATACAACTTCAATGTCAGCGGCAACTCCAACGACCGCTTCTATTGGGGATTTACTGTAGGACTCTACGATGTACACTACAACGGAACTACAGAATATAGCGAGAATCTGGTAGATGGTGGCAATGGTATCGGCAATGTAGTGATTGGCGACGAGCGACAGATTACGGGTACTGGATTTGACATCAAGGGCGGCGTAATCTTCCGTCCAGTGGAAGAATCTCCATTCCGCATCGGTCTGTATGTCAACACTCCGACATGGTATGACCTCACCACCAAGAACTACACCTACATCGACAACAAGGGTCTCAACAAGGCTTATGGTTCACACGATTATGGTGATGTTTCGGAGAGCTACGACTTCAAGTTCTACACTCCGTGGCGCTTTGGCGTGAGCCTTGGTCATACAGTGGGCAACTATCTTGCTCTCGGTGCCACATACGAGTATGCCGACTATAGCACCAACGACATCCGCGTGAACGATGGTGGCACTGTAGACGACTGGGGCAACTACTATGACAGCAGCTACAGCGACAAGGCTATGAAGGAGAGCATCAAGAACTCGCTCAAGGGTGTACACATGCTGAAGCTTGGTGTAGAGTTTAAGCCTGAGAAGAACTTCGCAGTACGTCTCGGTTACAACTATCTCTCGGCAATGTATGACGAGAACGGATTTAAGGACGGCTCTATAGAGTCGTATGGCACCTACTATAGCTCAACCACCGACTACACCAACTGGAAGGACACACATCGTGTGACAGCAGGTTTCGGATATGCAACAAAGAACTGGAACTTTGACATTGCCTATCAGTTCAGCCAGACCAATGGCGACTTCTATCCATTCATGAGCTATGTAGACAACGAAAAACCAGAATTTGACAATGTATGCGGTGCAACCAAGGTTAGCAACAAGCGCAATCAAGTGCTGATGACTATAGGCTACAAGTTTTAACGGCATGAGCAAGGGCAAAAAATAATGTCAAACATTTGGCTTATTAAAAGATTTTATCTACCTTTGCAATCGCATTTGAAAAAGATGTGAGCTTCAGCCGATATGGCTCAGTTGGTAGAGCAACGCATTCGTAATGCGTGGGTCCCCGGTTCGAGTCCGGGTATCGGCTCCACACTCTTTTAATTGCCAACTTATCAATAACCCTTCGCGGTAATAGCTCAGTTGGTAGAGCACTAGCTTCCCAAGCTGGGGGTCGCGGGTTCGAGCCCCGTTTACCGCTCATCACTCATCAAGACATTATTAGACAAAGAAATAATTGGACGACTCTCAAAACTAACTTGAGGGTCGTCTTTTTTTTAAAAAAAAACACTTTCTAATTTTACTTTTCTTTCTTCATAAGGTCATATAATTGTAAACAGATAAAGATTGAAATAATAAACAAAACTTATAATACATGACCATCGATGATAAAACGATCATACAAGCCATTAGAGGAAGAACCGAGGAAGGCTTTAAACTCTTAATGCAGAAATACAAACAACCTATATATTGGCATATCCGCCGTTTGGTTGTTTCGCATGATGATGCACAGGATGCCACACAAGAAGCCTTCATTAAAATATTCCGTTCCTTCAATCAGTTGAAGAATGAGAATTCTTTCAAAGGTTGGCTCTTCCGAATAGCTACCAACGAGGCTCTTCGACTGATAGACTCTCGTAAGCAATGCCAAGTGTCATTGGAAGCGGATGAAAACGAAGCTAACCGCATCATGGCTGACAGCTATGTAGACTTTAGTAATCTCGAAGCTGTGATGTTACAAAAAGCCATACTCACATTGCCAACCAAGCAGAAGGTGGCTTTCAATCTCCGCTACTACGACGAATTGCGTTATGAGGATATTGCAGAAGCAATGGACTCAACGCCTTCCGCTGCCAAGATTAATTATCATCTTGCCAAGAAAAGAATTATCAAATACATGAATTTAAATGAGAACAATTATGAATAAAGATTTTGATTTAGACAAAGCTGACAAGCAGATGCCTTACACTACACCAGAAGATTTCTTTGACAAACTAGAAGAAAACATTTGGAAAGAGGTTAAAGATGATTACCTTGCAGAAGAGCCTAAGGATAATGACTCGCAGGTTTTGCCACTTGATGTTTCAGCTCACAACAAGTCTGCTAAGTTTCGCCTTATCGTGCGGAGTGTCATTGCAGTGGCTGCATCTGTGGCATTGGTGTTCATTTTAAATATGAACTTCTCCAAGCAATCCACTATCTCTATCAATGATGTAGACAAGGCATTCTGCCTACTAAGCACAGATGATCAGGCATACTTGCTAAATATATATCAAGATGATGTCTTTATCAACGAGTAAAGAATAAACCACAAAATAGAAGTAGAACATTCAAAATTAAAAGAACTATGACACGTATTATCAGAACATTACTTATCGCAATCATGATGGTTGCGTCTTGTACAATCACATTTGCACAACAGAACACCCTTAAAAAACCAAATCACCAACAAAGAGTTTCTCGTGAGCAACTGGCAGAAATAGAGGCCAAGCACATAGCACAAGAGTTGGCTTTCAGCGAGGCTGTAACCGTGAAGTTTGTTGCTACATATTGCAACTGTAAGAAGGAAATTTGGGCTTTAGGTCCTCGTCCACGTCCTAATCGTCAAGGTGAAGATTCGGAGCAAGAGAAAGAGGAACGTATTAAGCAACGCTTTGCTATGAGTGAGAAGATTCTCAAGATTCGTCAGAAATACTACAAGGAATACTCAAAGTTTCTCACACAGGCTCAGATAGAAAATGTGTATAAACAAGAACGCAAGATTGTGAAGCGATACGCTAAACGAGGACAAAGACCATCAAACAAAAAGCAACGTTATTAATGAAATACAGACTTATCTTATTCTTCGCCCTACTGAATATTCTCAGCTGGGGCGAAGTTTTTGCACAAGAGATAGAATTCTCCAAGGAGACTTTTCCCAATGATGTGACGACCTTGCCATACCGCAAGGCTACTATCCCTGGTTATGGTGACAAGGCTTCGCTCGTTATCTATCTGCATGGAGGTTCCAGCAAGGGTAATGACAACGAGACACAGATGCAAGAGCCAGGAATAAACGATATAGCCACTTGGTTGTCTGCCAACAATCGTAAGGCAATTATAATTGTGCCTCAATGTCCTACGGACCAGACATGGCTTGGCTCTATCCAAGATGTTTTGGAAACTCTGCTGAAAACATACATAGATAAAGGCGTAGCTGATGCCAATAAGGTTTACATCTTTGGTGGTTCTATGGGAGGAACTGGCACATGGAGTATGCTTTCCAATCACTCTGACTTATTTGCTGCTGCTATGCCAGTTGCTGGTAATCCTACTGACTTAGATGCCAAAGCTATTTCACAAGTACCAATTTATACGGTAATGGGTACTGCCGACAAAATCATGAAAATAGCAAATGTCGAAACCTTCTTGAAGGAGATGGATAGCTACAAGGCTGAGTATAAGTTTGATATTAAAGAGGGTTGGACTCATGAGGATGTATGTAAAAAAAGCTACACGAATGAACGTATTGCATGGGTATTCAAGCATACCAAGGGACAAACTACAGATATAGCACCTTTATCAAACGATGAAGGTAATTTAATCAATACGGTTTGGTATTCCATCAACGGAAAAAGGCTGACATCCGAACCGTCTCAAAAGGGTATCTACATCAGAAGTTGTCGGTATAGCAGTGGTAAAGTAAAAACTGAGAAATATGCTCTCTACTAAAAAGGACGACTCTCAAAACTTCAAATGCAGCAATGGCAGACTTATTAATAAAGGAGTGACTACAATTCAAGTAGTCACTCCTTTATTAATATATTTTGAGAATTTGTATATTTACTTCAACTCGGTCATGAAGAAGTTTGCCACCTGACGAAGCAGATGGTTGCGCGAATTGCCGCCATGGATGCCATGGTTGCGGTTGGTGTAGAACAACTCACGGAAGTCCTTGTCTGCTTGCACAAGAGCCTCTGAATATTCGTATGAGTTCTGCGGATGCACATTGTCGTCGGCTGTTCCGTGCACAAGGAGCAAGGCTCCATGAAGTTTAGCAACTCGCTCTATCGGGTTTGTTGCATAACCATCGGGATTCTCCTTAGGAGTGCGCATGTAACGCTCGGTGTATACAGAGTCGTAGAACTTCCAGTTGGTGGGAGGCGCAACAGACACACCAGCACGGAACACCTCACGTCCCTCACTCATACTCATCAGAGTGTTGAATCCGCCGAAGCTCCAACCCCAGATGCCAATGCGATTCTTGTCAACAAAAGGCAATGTGCCAAGATAGATGGCAGCCTCAACCTGGTCCTTTGACTCAAGGTCGCCCAACTTAAGATAGGTACACTTCTCGAAGTCGGCACCACGTCCGCCAGTTCCACGTCCGTCAACACATACAAGAACAAAGCCATGCTGTGCCATGTAAGAATCGAAAGCACCGCCCTGCCCCATTGAACCTACATTCCATGAATTCATCACCTGCTGGCTACCTGGTCCGCTATACTGGTGCATGATGACAGGATACTTCTTTGAAGCGTCGAAGTTCTTAGGCTTCATCATCCATCCGTTGAGTGTGATGCCCTCTGAAGTGGTGAATGAGAAAGGCTCGCGCTTGCAGAAACCATACTGAGCAGTGAGCTGGCGCAGTGCCTTGTTGTCCTCAAGCGTACTTACCACCTTGCCCTCGCGTGTGCGTGTTGTGAAGACGAAAGGAGTGTTGAGGTCGCTCCATGTATTGACAAAATACTGATAGTCGCCAGAGAATACGGCAGTGTTCCAACCCTCGCTGTCGGTGAGTCGAATGATCTTGCCATTCTTGTGAGACACAAATATCTGACGGTCGGTAGCACCAAGAGCAGCAGCCTGATAGTAGACGTCGCCAGTCTTAGCGTCGTAGCCATAAACGGCAGTGATGTCGTAGTCGCCACCGATAGTGCGGAGCAACTGTCCGTTCATATTATACAAATAGAGATTCATATAACCCGAACGGTCGCTCGGGAACAGAATGTTGTTGCCAACAATGCGAATCTCCTCCATTGCACTCTCCTGCACATACTTAGAAGCCGACTCCTTGATGATGAGCTGAGCCACGGTGCTGCACGGATTGACAGCATAGAGGCAGAGCTGGTCCTGATGACGATTGAGTGTATAAACAATTATCTTCATTGGGTCGTCAGTAGGCTTGATGCGAGGCATATATCCGTCGGCATCGAGTGGCACCTGGAGCTGGTTGATTTTGTGCGACTTGATGTCGTAGCTCCATGCGCTAACACGGCTGTTGTCCTCGCCAGCTTTAGGATATTTGTATGAGTAGAAACCAGGATAATCGGCATATTCCATCTTCTCAGGCTTAAGACCCTTGTACATCTGCAGCGAATAAGTCTTCACCTTAGACTCGTCATAACGCAACCAGCAAATCATAGTTCCGTCGGCATTGAACGTAAGGGCGCGGTTGAAACCAAACTCCTCCTCGTTCACCCAGTCGGGCAATCCATTGATAACCTCGTTGAACTTGCCATCCTTTGTCACCTGAATCTCGGCGTTGTCATAAAGCAACTTGACAAGGAAGATGTTGCCATCACGCACAAATGCCACTTGCTGACCGTCAGACGACCACACCGGCACCTGCTGAGGTCCACCGTCGCTCAGGGTCTCAAGCTTGCGGCTCGCAATGTTGTAGATATAGAACACGGCACGGAAAGAACGACGATAGATAGGCTCAGTCTTAGTCTGGATGAGCATGCGCTTGCCATCGGGAGAAAGAATATAGCCGTCGAAATCGTCTATCTTCTTGCCCATCGTATTTTCGGCATCGAAGAGCACACCGACCTGCTTGCCTGTCTTGAACGAATAGCTAACAATCTTCTTGCCCTCAATACGGGCATAAGTGTCTGTACCAGAAATAGGGTTCATGCCCTGCACTGTCTTTGCGGCAAACTTTCCGCTTGTAATGTCCTTGACAGTGAGAGTCTCAGCTGCCGACATTGTCATAGCAAACATAAGTAATGCTGAAAAAATTAATAATAAGCGTTTCATATATCTTTAATTATTTGATTTTTTGTAGAAGTATATCTTACAACTATAAACATATAGATAGTGCAAAGATAAGCAAATAGAATCAGTGCAACAAATTTCTTTCAACCGAAATAGGCAAATCTATCTTGAAATATTTGCATATCTCAATATTTTTAGCGAATATTGCATACAAAAACAAACCTAACAATAAATCGCATTAAAAGACAAATGAAAAGAATCTTACTGCTCTCTGCTGCCGCAATACTAACGGCAAGCATGTCGGCACAGACTGTCGCACGCATGGACAATCTGAAACCCGAGCAAAAGTCGATGGCTGTCAGCCTAAAACTAACAGGCGAACTATCTACAACGGGCAACTCTGACTATCGCCAACTGCGCGACCTCTGTTTCCAGATGCGCTCTGTAGACCTAAGCGAAGCTAACAGCACCGAAGTGCCTAACAACGCTTTCCACTCTCGCCATCAGTTGGAACATGTCACATTGCCAACTATATTGAAGTCGATAGGCTCACAGGCGTTCTTTGCTTGCGACAAACTGCAAGACATCACTATTCCGGCATCGGTGACAAGCATCGGAAATGCTGCTTTCTCGGGCTGCAAGAGCCTCAAGGAAATCACCATCAAGGGAACACCGTCTCTCGGCGAATATACCTTTGCACGTCTTTCGGGATTGAAGACGATAACCGTCGACTCAAAAGTTCCGCCAAAGGCTGCAGTGTCTACATTCTATGGCATTGAGCCTGGCAGCGTAAAACTCGTGGTGCCAAAGGGCAGCGAGAAAGCATATATGAAGGTTGCGGGATGGAGTAGATTCTTCGCCGAACCAAAATTTGCCAATGAAGTGAGCGACCCAACTCAGTGCATCACTCCTATGCCACAGAACATAAGCGTGCAGAAAGGTGCTAAAACTCTTAACGTGCATACAGCATGGAACATCCTCGTGGCAAAAATGGATGGCGAAAGCACTATATTAAACAATGAAGTGGAGCAGGCTCGCGAGATACTCACCAATCGTATTGGCAACATAGTGAACAGCCGTCAGCGCGGTCTGCAACTTGTTCTCGACCTTGACGCTTCGCTCGATGACGACGAGGCATACACTCTCACTATTAACACAAAGGGCGTGAATATCAAGGGCAAGACTACACGAGGCGTGTTCTGGGGACTGATGACTCTCGACCAGATTCTGCGTGGCTCTGGCAATAAGGAATGTGTAGACGCTATTCCACAACTCACCATCAAGGACACTCCGCGAACACATGTCCGCGAGTTGATGGTTGACCCTGCACGTACGTTCATTCCTTTTGAAGAGCTTAAGGCTTTCATCCCAGAAATGGCTCGCTATAAGCTCAATGCTCTACATATACACCTTGTAGACGACCAGTCGTGGCGTATTGAAATAAAGAAATATCCACAACTGACAGAACAGGCTTCGTCGCGTTGGGGACAGGACGACATACAAATGCCGTACAAGGGATACTACACTCAGGAGCAGATGCGCGAACTTGTAGCTTATGCAGCTAAATATCACGTGGAGATTGTACCCGAGATAGAGATGCCGGGACATGAGGTGGCTGCCATCAGCGTATTCCCTGAGCTCACTTGCCATCAGCGCCAGGTGCCTATACGCACTACTTGCGGCGTGAGCAACGAACTGCTTTGCCCTGGCAACGATTTCACATACGAATTCTTGGGCAATGTATTTAAAGAACTTGCTGACATCTTCCCATCTAAATACATACACCTCGGAGGCGACGAGGCAGGCAACCCTGCACTCGACTGCTGGACCGACTGCCCTAAATGTCAGGCTCTGAAGAAGAAACTCGGCATCACTACAACCGACCGTTCGGAGAACTGGAAGTTGCAAGGCTATCTGTTCGACCGTGTCATAGAACTGCTGCGCGACACTTATCACAAGACTCCGATGTTCTGGTATGAGACCGACTTCAAGAAGATTCAGCCGGGATGTGTGACATTCGCATGGCGCGAAGGACTCACCGAAAAGGCTCTTGACGCTGCCGTAGAAAACAACGCACGCATTATGCTATGCCCTGGCGAGCACTGCTACTTCGACTACCCGATGGCAAAGGGCGACATGCCAGAGGTGAACTGGGGTATGCCGACTACATCTCTCAAGGCTACATATTCTCTCGACCCATCATGGGGCAAGGACGAGAACTTTGAGAAGAACAATCTATTCGGTGTAGCAGGAACATTGTGGAGCGAGTGCATCACCACACCAGAGCGCATCTACTATCAGGCTTATCCACGTGCTATAGCTCTTGCCGAGGCAGGATGGAGCAAGAATAAGCCGTCATACGAGAACTTCCTTATACGTCTTAAGTCAACAACTAAGGACATGATGAGACGTGGAATAACATTCTCTATGGAATACTAAAATAAAAACTCTATTGAATACGATAATAAAAACGGAGTGCTCCCAAATAGAAGCACTCCGTTTTTATTATTTTCTCAATGTTCTCATTGCATTAAGCACTGCCAACACCGTAACGCCGACATCAGCAAATACTGCCATCCACATATTGCCAAGTCCTACAGCAGCAAGCAAAAGCACTGCCACTTTTACTCCGATGGCGAACACAACATTCTGACGTGCTATACTTATTGTATGACGTGCTATACTTATGGCTACAGATATCTTAGACGGTTTATCATCCATCAGTACCACGTCGGCAGCCTCAATAGCAGCATCGCTGCCAAGTCCACCCATAGCTATGCCAACATCAGCACGCTTTAAAACAGGGGCATCGTTGATGCCGTCGCCAACAAAGGCAAGACTCTTGCCTTCACTTTTCTCGTTTATCAACCGTTCAACATGGGCCACTTTGTCGGCAGGAAGAAGTTCGGCATGATATTCATCCAAGCCCAAACGCTCAGCCACATCCTTGCCAACTGCTTCACGGTCGCCAGTGAGCATAACTGTTTTTTCCACACCAAGATGCTTGAGTGAGGCTATGGCTTCGGCACTATCTTCCTTTATCTTGTCGTTGATGACAATGTGTCCAGCGTACTTGCCATCGACTGCCACATGAATGATAGTTCCTACCAAATGACAGTTGTGGGCTTCCAAGCCTATGTCGTCCATCATCTTGCTGTTGCCCACACATATTGTGCGACCAGAAACGTTGGCACGTATACCTCGACCAGCTATCTCTTCTACATCTTCTATTTTGCAACCATCAGTTGCCTCCGAAGGGAAGGCATCACGCAGGGCGGCTCCTATGGGATGTGTGGTGAAATGCTCCACATGGGCTGCAAGATGCAATAGCTCATGCTCGTCGAAATAACTTGGATGTACTGCCTCTACAGCAAACTCACCATGAGTCAGTGTGCCTGTCTTGTCGAACACTACTGTTTCAAGATTGGCAAGTGTATCCATATATCCACTACCCTTGATGAGTATTCCTCTGCGAGATGCTGCTCCAATGCCACCAAAGAACGAAAGCGGAACGCTAATGACCAAGGCACAAGGACAAGAGACTACGAGGAATATCAATGCTCTATACAACCATGTGGAGAATGCTGTGGCATAACCTTCTGTAGAGAAGAAAGGTGGAATGAAGGCCAATGCCAATGCTGCAAACACAACTATCGGGGTATAGACATGAGCAAAACGAGTGATGAACGACTCACTGCGCGACTTATTCTCGTCGGCACTCTCCACGAGTCGGATTATCTTGGACACTGTACTCTCGCCGAATGTCTTTGTTGTCTTTATGCGTATCACTCCAGTAAGGTTGATGCAACCAGACACTACCTCGTCTCTTTCCGCTACATCTCGCGGATAGCTCTCGCCTGTCAAGGCTATTGTGTTGAGCG
The DNA here is from genome assembly GCA_934183355.1 of uncultured Prevotella sp. Lineage (GTDB taxonomy): Bacteria > Bacteroidota > Bacteroidia > Bacteroidales > Bacteroidaceae > Prevotella. Next base: position 5,219 of record CAKPST010000011.1, on the reverse strand, counting down.
ATGTGGTGCCTTCAACAATTATTCCGTCGAGAGGAATCTTTTCACCTGGTCGCACTACTATTGTCTCGCCAACCTTTACATCTTCTGGTTTGACAGACTCTACCTTTCCGTCACGCTCCACATTTGCTACATCAGGACGAATGTCCATAAGATGCGAAATGCTCTCACGACTCCTGCCTTCGGCATAACCCTCGAAGAGTTCGCCCACTTGGAAGAAGAGCATTACAAACACAGCCTCGGGAAACTGTGTCTCGGCTCCAGGCAAAAAGCCTATGCACAAGGCTCCTATCGTGGCCACAGACATGAGAAAATCCTCATTGAACATGTCGCCCTTGGCAATTCCCTCCAATGCCTCGCCAAGAGTGTCATGACCAATCAACAGATAAGGCACAAGATACACAAGTAGCAACTGCCATGTAGCAAGACTTGTGTTGTGCTCCACTACCACTGCTCCTATAAGCAGGAAAACTGTTGCCGCTATCAGCAACAACTTTCCCCTCATTCCTCCTTCTCCATGCTCATGATGGTGGTGATGATGTCCATGATCGTGATGATGACCATGGATATGCTCATGAGTATGACAACATTTACATTTGCCCATAATCATAATATTTTTTGTAGTACATTATTTATTATGATGCAAAGTTACGATAAAACTAATGCAACCATGTTGCAAAGTCTATAACTAAAGTTATAATAAACAAAAATAAAATTGATGAGCTATTAGTTGGATTAATAAAAAAGTTGTACTTTTGTGATGTTAAGATCAATAGTTTAGAACTAATCCAAATTAAAATAATCAAATATACAAGAAAACTATGGTATTATCAACACTCAAGGATAGCACTCGCATCGAGTCGCTGCATCCAGCATTCAAGAAAGCTTTCGATTATGTGAAGAGCCATGACATGCTCAATACTCCATGTGGAAAAATTGAGGTGCAAGGCGATGAAATCTTCATCAACAACTGCAACCCAGACCTTAAGCCTGCCGATAAGCAGGTGCTTGAGGTTCATCGCAAATATATTGACATCCAGATTCTTCTCGAAGGTGAGGAAACTATCGGATGGAAACCACTTGACGACTGCACTAACGTGACAAAGCCTTACGACGAAGACGCTGACTGCGCTCTCTACGACGAACCTGGCACAAGCTACGTAACACTCAAGCCAGGACAGTTTGCCATCTTCTGGCCAGAGGACGCACATGCTCCGGTTATCGGTGAAGGCAAAGTGCGCAAATGTATCGTGAAGGTGAAAATCTAATTTTCTACTTTTAACATCCCCTATCAATACTAAATCGGTCAAGCAAAGTTGCTTATTAACCTTTCGTTGATAAGCCTTCGCTTGACCGATTGTCATTCATTGTATTTTGTAAGAGAGAGTTGCCATAAGCCCAAAGCTACAAGCGGCTCTTCTCCGCATTACCTGCACCCGTACCTTTATACTTACTTTTTGCTGTATTGAAGTTATACGATAAGCTCATACCTACACAACGCTCATAGCTATAACAGTCTTTTTTCATTACGGTATGGCTACCATACATAGTCCATTGTTCCTTGTCGGTCTTGAACAAGTCGTTGGCATAAACGCCTATTACAAGAGCGTCGTTGAGGAACGACTTTGTGAACTTCACGTCCACACGAGCAAATGATTTTGTTTTTTGCATGTCATTAAGCCTACCCGTCTTATATCTCATATTGAGGAAAGCCTTCAACGTAGGCGTTATGTTGAAACGATTGTTTAGACGGAAGTTGAAGCATGGTATGTTTGATGGTTTGTTGATTTCAAAACCATCAGTACACAAGAACGACTGTGTGTAGTCTATCTCTGCCATAGGATTATACCAACCGAAACGGGGCGAAGCCACTATCGACGCATACACATCCTGACTATGGTTGAAGTTGACATTGCGCAGAAAGACAATATCCTTACCTTGATATAGTGTAGCTACCCACACTATAGGTTTGTCAATATAATTGTAGCCAGCATTGAACGACAACCAATTATACATCACATTCAAGTCGACATTATTGGTTATACATGGGCGGAGATAAGGATTTCCTCCCTCATAAGTATAACGGTTGTCATACTGCACCTCATCACGCAAACTGTTATAGCTGGGTCGCTGAGTCTTGCAGGTATAGGCAAGTTGCAATGACCATTTGCCACTGTTCCATGACATGGAAACAGAAGGAAACCAATCGGAATATCTACGACTCGGCTCAGCCTGCCATTCCCCGTAAGAATAATAGTCGGACTTTACATGCTCGTATCTGACACCGGCATTTGCTGAAAAATCTCCAAACTTCAAACTATACTCAGCAAAGCCAGCTATGCTCTGTTCGTCAATCTTTGTATTCGACGCAGCGACATATTGCTCGGCATTAGCATATTCGCCACGAATACGTGAGGAGGTAAATTCGGTGCCGACACTTAGTGCTCCCTTCCAAACAGGGTAAGACAAAATGAGTTTGGCAGCAGCCATGTCACTATGCTGTCTGTTGCGTGTATGAACGTCGCGACTCTCTATATCAGCACTGTGCTCTTTTATTGACATAGTTCTGCCTCTCTTTTTCCAGAAATAAGTGGCGTTGAAGTCCACACCCAGCTTGCCTATCTTACCTACATAATATGCATTAGCATTATGCACTGGACTAAAGCAATCGCTTATATTGGCCGCTTCGTTTACAAATGCTGTTTGCACCCCGTCTTCCATTATCTTCTGATAAGAGTCGGTAGTTTCTCCTTTGCCCAAACCATACTGATTCTCATAGCTCAATCCAAATGTATTGTCATCATCTATAGAATAAGCAAAGGCAACCTTTGCGCCAGTTCCCTTTGAGCGATACATAATCGGTGAAGTCTGTTCTATAAATATATTCTTCGTACCATTGATTTCGTTGGACAATGCATTATCCTCACCGCCTGGTGTCGTTGTTCCCCAAAGTTCACCAAATACTTCTACCTTATTAGTGCGATATGTTGACGACATGTATTGCGAACCACCCCACCACTTGTTGAACTTTGTAGTAGTATAGTTCTCGCCACTCCATCCTTCGCCCTGACGGCGTATTGTATTGATACGTATCACAGACTTTACCTCTGCATTGTATTTGGCTCCAGGAGCTGTGACAATCTCCACATTCTTAATATTATCTGACTTCAGTTGATGTAGTTCGTTGAGATCGTTCACCTGTCGGTTGTTGATATAAATAAGCGGCGAACCTTTGGCAAACACATTCACCGTTCCATCCGAACTGACATCAACGCGAGGCATTTCACGCAACACATCAGTTGCAGTACCAATCTTGTTAAGATCGGAGTGTTCTATATCCACAATCATACCCTCCTGTCCCAACTTTATATTCTCGCGCATGGCTTTTACCTTCACGCCTTTAAGATTTATCGTGTTATCATGCAGCACGATTGCTCCTATCATACCAGTATTGTATGAGTGGAATGCAGTCTGATAGCCCACACAACTCACCCTTACTATTGCATTACGGGCTTTGCAAGGAATCACAAACTGTCCGTTCTCGTTCGTCACACCGCCGTTTATCAATGAAGAGTCACCCACATTAAGCAACGCTACATTGGCAAAATCAATCGGGCGATTCTTGCTGTCAATGATGCGACCAATCATTTTTGTAGATGATTTCTGCGTGCATTCCACAAAGATATTCTTGCCATCCATCGTCATCTTCATTGGATAAAAACCTATGATTTGCATGATGGCATCAGGAGTGGTTTGCTTCACAACATTAGTGGTAACAGTGAAATCTTCCAACTCATCATATATGAAATTGACGTGATAATCCTTTGTGCTCTTGGCAAGGACGGTGAGAGCTTCCGACATCGAAGTGTTGCGGAAGTTGCGTGTGATGCGTTGGGCATAAGCAGAGTGAAGAGAAATACTCATCAAGCCCGCAAGCAACATGATATATCTTATTCTTTTCATATTATTCCACTATTAGGGTTTGACCTTCATGACGAATGTTCACTTTCTCAAAATGATTCATAAGCGTGATGATTTCATCCAGACTCATATCCTCCTTCAGTTGAAGGAATAGACGGATATGTCGGACCGACTCATTCTGATAAGTCACCTTAAGATGGAAATGCTCGGCTATATGGGTCAGGATATTCTGAAGCTCAGCGTTTTCATAAACTAACGGGAGTTTGGCAATACTTGCAGAATCTGCCTTTTCTTCTATGTTAGCTTTCTGATTGAAAGAAATCTCCAGCACAGAATCCTTGCCTGCTGTCATGAGTTCGGTATTGTTCTTGTCGGATGTCTGACGAGAAAGTACAATCAGATGAATGGCTGCAAAGGCGAAGCCTGAGACAACAAGGACAGCAGCAACGGCAGCTACCTTTCTCATCGGACTCCAAAGAGAAACCACTTTGGTACTTTTCAGCTTTTCTTCCTTCAGCTTCTTCCATTCAGCATCAATCGAAGGCATATTCATTTCTTCCTTCAACTTGTCGAAATCAAGTGCCTGGCGGGTATCTACCATCTGCTGATAGAGTTCTTTCACTTCCTCATCGCCCAAAAGTTCAGCCTTTTGGGTTTCGGAATAGCTTTCAGGACGCTCCACGAGATCGAGGAGCATATCCCATTTCTTAGAATCTATACTATATAACTCTTGTTTCATTTTTTTTCTTCATTTTAGGGTTTCTATTGTAAAGACGTCTTCAGACAATAGAAAAATCGTTATGCTACTTTCCTTTTAACTTTTCTCTGAGCGTTCGCAAACCTTTCACGATGTGCTTGTTCACAGCCGAGATACTGATGCCTAATTCTTCTGCCGTATCCTTATACGACATACCTTCGCGATAGCACAATCGGATAACGGAAGCAGTCTGAAGGGTCAAGTCATTGTCGATGCAATCCACCGTTGCTTGCCATCGTTCTTCCAGACGGTAAGGCTCTTCCTCCATCAGTTTCTCTTCCGATAGAGGAAGAAGTAGCTTAAGCCTTTCATCCCGTTTCTTCTTGGCTATAATATTGATGCAAGCATTCTTCACGCTCCGCATCAAGTAAGCCTGGTCAGGAATCAGCTGTTTGTCCCACAACCTTGAGAACACGTCGCTCACCACATCCTTCGCCTCATCGTTGTCATGTAGCAAGGCATAAGCAAAGCGATACATCCGTTCGTAATGGTCGTGGAACAGCTGTTCCATCTGCTGTTCATTTTCTTCAGTCATTACGTCATT
>CAKPST010000010.1 GCA_934183355.1 uncultured Prevotella sp. | reverse complement strand
ATGCAATGCGGGAGAGTAGGTGGCTGCCTTCTTTACTTGAGGTCTTCAAGGTCTAACGACTTTGGAGACCTTTTTTGCGTTTCCCCTATATCCGTACTATTCTGAACAAGCTACACGTGAAAGAGAATTTGGAAATCTACGCTCAATAAAGGACAACGCCATGACAGTCTGCAAAATGGAAAGGATTCTCAAGAAATGAAGAGTGATCATAGTGTGGAAATATGGATACCACTTCTGTTCTTTTTCAGATGATTATATTTGCAAGATTCGCATATTTACCATATCTTTGCCTTTTATAAAAGAGATGTCGCGTAATTGGCAGCAGCATATGAAACCTTAAAACGAATAACTATGAGTAGAGTATTCCAAGTAAAACCTAAACGCATCAAACGAACAAACGGCACCGTACTAACGCCAGAAATGGAAGTGATAGTGACAACGCAGCAGCACACTTTATTAATGTGTTATTTTTCCTAGATCTCAATAATCGAATCGATGAACAAAATTGATTATAAAAAGATAGCATATTTGTTAGGATGCTATATGGTAATAGTTGATAAGGAAATCAATCAGATGGAGGTTGATGTCCTAGATAATTATTTGCCATTATCTAAAGATGATGAACTTTATCATCATAGAATGCAAATCTTCTCTGATGATGAGGAGTGCATGAAGCTAAAAGATTTACTTGACAAGTTGGTTATTGCTAATTACTCTGTTGCTCAGAAAAAAGAAATAGCCACCCTTCTTGCTCGAATAGCTTATGGTGATGATTATATGGCAACTTCAGAATTGGAATTGCTAAATAAGGTCGGTAAACTTTTAAAACTCGATATAGAGAAAATCGTTGAAGATACACAATCTGAGTCTAATGAAAGGATCGCATCTTCTCAACTATCTTCTTTGAAGCGTTTTGTAGGAAAAATGGAGAATACTATCTATCAGAATTTTACAAATTCTAATAAGAAAAGTATTGTCGATATGATGTTGGGTGGTCTTGGTTATTCCGCATCCATAGCGCAAATCACTGAAGATGCTGAGAAGGATCTTTATCGTGTTTCAAGAATAATTGATGATTTGAATAGTTTGTTGAATGAAGAGTATAATCATTTGGCAAGTATCAAACCGTCTTCGAAAAAAGCTTCTAAGGAAGTTTTGAAGATTGAAGAAATAATTCAAGGAATAAGAAGCAATTTTAATGAAATAATAGATAAAAGTTTGAGTAGTAATAGAGAACTATTGGATAAGAAAAGAAGGAATATCCGATACTTTACTATTGCTTTTATGGGTAGGACAAAGGCAGGAAAGAGTACTCTTCATAAGGTTATCACTCAACAGGAAAATGATGATATAGGAGTAGGCAAATTACGTACTACACGATATAATAGAAGTTGGTATTGGAACAGACTTCGTATTGTTGACACTCCTGGTATAGGTGCGCCTGGTGGCGAAGCTGATACCGAAATAGCCAAGTCTATTATAGATGAAGCTGACGTAGTTTGTTATGTTGTGACTAGTGACTCTATTCAAGAAACAGAGTTTGATTTCTTTTCAACGATAAAAGAAAGAAATAAGCCACTATACATAATCTTAAATGTCAAAAGCAATCTTAATCAAGCCATTCGTTTAAAAAGATTTATAGCAAATCCAAATGATTGGAGACTTGGTGATGGTCCTCAATCTATTAAGGGACATATAGAGCGCATTCATGATAAACTTGATGGTAAGTACAACATGGATGCCGTTCGTATAATTCCGATTCATCTTTTAGCTGCGCAAATAGCCCTTTCTGGAGAGCAAGATTCAAAGACTTCTAAGATACTATTTGAGGCTTCTAATATATCTGAGTTTACAAATTTGGTAAAAAAAGAAGTGCAGTTGTCTGGTAGTTTGAAGAAAAGTTTGAGCGTTATTGATGGTACTTCTTATCAGATAAATACAATATGGCATAAGATTTACGCTGACTTGAAAAGCCTGAAGGAAGGTAATGAGGTATTGAAGAAGAAACAAACGAAAAATTATACCTTTTTTAAGAATGAGTTAGCTCAAGTCGAACAATACTTAAAGACCATTTTTCAAGGAACAAGAGACGAACTTCATAATCGTGCTTCTGCTTTTGCAAGTGAGCATTATGATGACAAAGAAGCAGGGAAAGCATGGAGCAGTGATATAGTTGTAAAGTCTATAAATAAAAGACTTGAACAACAAATACAGGAGAGATTTGAAAATTTGAATGAAAAGATAAAATCAGAAATAGAGGAGATGATTATGGACATGCGTATATCTCTTGCTACAAATAATCTTGATTCTAATGTATCGGGTGAGTCAGTAACCAATACGCGATTAGCAGCAGGTGTGTTTGTTGGTATAATGACAGCTGTTGCTCCAATAATAATTTCAAACATATGGAATCCTGTTGGATGGGTTATTGCTGTGAGTAGTATTATTGCTGGTATAATAGGTTCTATATTTACGAGTCAATTCACTTCAAAATCAGAAAAGATTAGAAAAGCTACGGAAAAAATGCGTAAGCAACTAAATGATAATATTGATTCTAGTATTGATAAGAATTTAAAACAAGTTCTTGAGAATACAAGAAAGTCAATAAATGATACATATAAATCTATTGATTCGGTGTTGAAAGCTTATACTAAAAATGCCGATGATATAATAATGGATATGGATAGACTTGTTAAGCAAGTTCAAGAAAAAGAGAATGCTATAAATTCTTTGGTAAGTCTTCGAATTCTTGATTTTGTAGGCAAGAATCCAGTAAAAGAAATAAGTGTAAATGAAATGAGTAACCAAGTGTTATGTGATGGGTATCCTGTTGAAAGAGATTGGCAAAAGCAATCTATCAAGTTCCTATATGACACGGGGCTTACAGACAAGAATATTCAAAAGATAGAAAAGGCAACTCAGATGACAATAAAAACAAAATAATATGGCACAACAATTTAATTATGCAGTCTATCAAGAAAGACTTAGTAGATTGGAAGCTAAAACTCGAGCGTTGTTGAAAGAAACCAACAATACAGAGTTGACTCGTAAGATGGATTCGGAACTTGCAGGCTTGCAAGACCGTAAAGAACTACGCTTGGCGTTTGTAGGACAATATAATGCAGGTAAATCTACTATTATTTCTGCATTGACAGGTAGAAAGGACATCAAGATTGATGCAAATGTCGCAACAGATCATGTATCGGAATATAAATGGAACAACATTGTTCTTATGGACACTCCGGGCATTCTTGCAGGTAAAGTAGAATCGCATGATGAGAGTACTAAGGCTGCTTTAAAAGAATGTGATTTGATATTATATGTCTTGACCTCCCAACTTTTTGATGATGTATTATTCAATAATTTCATCGATTTGGCTTACAATCAGCATTTTGCTGACAAGATGTTTATCGTTATCAATAAAATGGGTATGGAGTCAGGAGAGTTTGACCAGCTTGTAAACAACTATACCATTTCGTTGGAAAAAATATTCTCAGAAAGAGGCTATGAACTGAAGAATTTTCCTCTTGCTTTCATTGATGCAGCAGACTATAGGGCTGGTCTTGATGAAAATGACAATGAGTTCGTTCAATTAAGCAACTTTGAACATTTCATAGATATGCTTAATATCTTTGTCGCTCGCAAGGGAATGATAAAAAAGCAATTTGATACTCCTGTTAGAGTCTTTCAAAGTTATCTTAAGGATATCGCTGTTACTGCCGTAGACAAGACTTTGGCAGACATTTATAATCAGTTTGAGCAGAAATTACGTCATAGTCTGTCTGACCTAAAGCGAGATACAAAAAACGATTTGTCTTCGTTTGCTTCTATGGCAATGAGTAAAGTCATTTCTTTGTCTAATGATATTGGAGGCATTGACGAAAATGATTGGAAATGCAAGCAAGAAGATTTGAATTCTGAATTGCAGAGCATTATATCTAATACTTCTGCTAAGATAGAAGACACAATCAACTCAAATTATGAGCGATTGATGACTGACGTCAATGATTTCTGTGGTAAGGATTCGCTTGTTAAATACTCAGGAGAAATAGATAGGAAATTGGCTTCACCCAATATCAGCATTGAGGAGCAGAAGAATCTATCTATGCAGAAAAAGGCTTTAGATCTTTTAAAGCAGGGTGGAGTACAGATTGGAAATATGGCTCCAAATGTAACTAAATTAGCAGGTGGTATTAGCCAAGCTTCAGGATCTACGCTCCATAAATTGGTGTTGGATGTTGGGCATTTCTTTGGAAAGTCCTTTGGACCTTGGCAAGCTGTGAGATGGGCAAGTAATATCGCTAAAGTCGCAAAGTTTGGAATACCGGTAGTTTCTGCTGGTATTGAGATTTGGATGCAGTTTAGAGAAGATTCTAAAGAAAACAAGCGCTTAGAGCAGATAAAAAACTCAAAGAATCAGTTTGTCTCTACTTATCAGGCTGAGGTTAATAAGGTGGTAGAACATTTTGAAAGATATTTATCACAAGTCTTTGACAATTATAATAATAAATTGGAAGAGACAAATCGATCTAAGACGGAGTTGATAGAAGCTTCTAAGAAGAATGATATTACGATTAAGAAGATTAGTGAGTTGGATGCAGAATATTCTGACTTCATTGAAGCTATAGAGGTAGATGAGTAATTGCCAGTGGAGGTATATTCGGCAAAGGAATAATGATATTAGGTGAGAGCCATAACTGTGATGAGGGTTGCTAAATTAATTAATAAATTAACGGGCAATTAATCGCAATTAACGACAAAGAAAATGATATCGTCGTTAATACCGGTTAATTGCCCGTTAATTATCTCGTTAACTTTAGTCGAGAATATTCTTTCTTGCGAGTAGGCAAGTGCCGATGATTCCTCCGCGTTCGCTCAGTTTAGAGAGACACAGACGTGTGTCGCGGTTGACGATACTGAGTGAGTATTTTCTCACCGATGCCTTGACTGCCTGCAACAGGAAGTCGCCTGTGCGTGCCAATACACCGCCTATCACCACTAATTCGGGGTTGAAGAGATTGATGAGGTTAGCAACGCTCTCGCCCAGACGCAGTCCTACATGTTCCACAACGTCTATGCAGAGAGGGTCTTCGTCGTTGACAGCGTCGATGATGCTGTCGAGAGAGAATATGTCGCCAGTGCGCTTGCTGAGGAACGACGATTCGCCATTCTCTATGCGCTGGCGTACCATGCGCTGCAATGCACTGCCCGAAGCCTCTGTCTCCAGACATCCCTTTTTGCCACAATGACACAGAATGTCGTTGTCGAACATGTGAGTGTGTCCAAATTCACCGGCAAATCCCGACTTGCCACGATAAAGATCGCCGTCGATGATGATGCCCAGTCCGAGACCCCAACTTGCATTGATAAACAACACATTGCGCTCACCCCTTACGGCACCCTTCATAAATTCGCCGTAAGCAAAGGCACGTGTGTCATTCTCGATGTCTACCTGGTAGCCCAAGCGGTCGGACAAGAGTCGTGTGAGAGGCTGCTCTGAGAAGTTGTATAGAGTGTGGCTGTAGCCGCTGGCAGAGTTGACACGTCCCGAAATGCAGAACATAATGTTCTGAATGCGGTCTTTCTCCACTGTCGACTTGTCGATGAACTTCTTCACAAGTAGGCATAACTCGTCCACCGACTCCATTGTGTTGTCTATTCGACAAGGCACGTTGTCGTCGAGCTCAACGAGGTCGCCGCGAAAATTCATAAGTCCAAGATTGACAAACCCAACCTTAATCTCTACACCGACAAAGAATCCAGAGTCGGGGTTGAGACCATAGAGAATAGGGCGACGGCCCTCACTCGTCTCCTGCTTGCCATATTCGTTAACATAGCCAAGCTCCAGAAGTTCGGTCACAGCCTTGCTTACAGTGGGCACACTAAGTGACGTTTCCTTCGATAGCTCCTGAATGGTGGAGTTGCCGTTGGCTACGAAATATTTAAGAATATCTTTTTTGAATGCGGCGTTCTTTCCTTCGCCGCCTAAGTTGAGAATACTTGGCATGGAGGTAAACTATATATAGTAAGGTGAGGTTTTTAGGTCTTTCCTCTTTGTATATGAGGCTAACCAAGGCAAAGTTAAGCATTATTGGGCAAAGAGCCAAACTTTAATAGTACTTTATTCTCATTAAGAATATAATAAAGTTGAAAATGCTTGGAGGTTAATAAAATATTTTATAAATTTGCCAACGTAAACGTAATTCAATTTAATAACTAAAACAATATGGAAAAGATTAAAGGACTTATTGACGCACCGTTCACCCCGTTTTACGAGAACGGTGAAGTAAATCTCGAGCCAATCGAGCGTTATGCTAATATGCTTGTAAAGAACGGTCTTAAGGGCGTATTCATCAACGGATCGTCAGGCGAGGGCTACATGCTTACAGAAGAAGAGCGCATGGCTTTGGCAGAGCGTTGGATGAGTGTTGCTCCCGAAGGCTTCAAGGTTCTGGTTCACGTAGGCAGCTGCTGCGTTAAGTCGAGCCGTCAGCTCGCCGAGCACGCACAGAAGATAGGTGCCTTCGCTATTGGTGCTATGGCTCCTCCATTCCCTAAGGTGGGTCGTGTTGAAGAGCTTGTCAAGTATTGCGAGGAGATAGCCGCAGGTGCTCCTGAGCTTCCTTTCTATTTCTATCATATTCCGGCATTCAATGGTGCCTATCTCTCAATGGTCGACTTCTTGAAGGCTGTTGATGGTCGCATCCCCAACTTTGCTGGCATCAAGTACACATACGAGAGTCTGTACGAATACAACCAGTGTCGTCTCTATGCCAACGGCAAGTTCGACATGTTGCATGGTCAGGACGAGACCATTCTGCCTTGCCTTGCTATGGGCGGTGCACAGGGTGGCATCGGTGGCACAACCAACTACAATGGTCGTTGTCTCACAGGCATCCTTGACGCATGGAAGGAAGGCGACATCGAGAAGGCTCGCGAACTTCAGAACTTCGCTCAGGATGTTATCAACGTCATCTGCCACTTCCGCGGCAATATCGTTGGCGGCAAGCGCATCATGAAGCTCATTGGTCTTGACCTTGGCAAGAACCGCACTCCGTTTAACAATATGACTGACGAGGAAGAAGCACGTATGAAGAAGGAACTTGAGGAGATCGACTTCTTCAACAAGTGCAACATTTTCTAATAAATATAAATATGAATACAAATAAATATTTGGGCTACTGGGCAGAGTGCTACCGCGAAGACCTCGTCCAGAACATCATGCCCTTCTGGATGAAGTATGGTCTCGACCGCGAGAATGGTGGCGTATATACATGCGTGGCACGCGACGGCGAGCTTATGGACACCACCAAGTCGGTATGGTTCCAGGGCCGTTTTGCCTACACCTGCTGCTATGCCTACAACAATATAGAGCAGCGCCAGGAATGGCTCGACGCAGCCAAGTCGACCATCGACTTCATCGAAGCACACTGCTTTGACACCGACCGCCACATGTTCTTCGAGGTGACAGCCGACGGCACACCGCTTCGCAAGCGCCGCTATGTGTTCAGCGAGAGCTTTGCAGCCATAGCAATGGCAGAGTATTGCAAAGCCACTGGCGACCGTCAGTATGCTGAAAAGGCAATGCAGATATTCCGCGAGATGCGCAAGCGTCTCAACACTCCGGGTTTGCTCGAGCCCAAATACTTGCCAACAGTAGAGGCTATCGGCCACAGCATAACGATGATTCTCATCAATGTTGCCAACGTCTTGAAGCAGGTAATCGACGACCCCGAGCTTGACGAGCAGACCGACATCTCTCTTGAGTCGCTCACCAAGAACTTCGTTCACCCAGAGTTCAAGGCATTGCTCGAAACCGTTGGTCCTAACGGCGAGTTCATCGACACCATCAACGGACGTCTTATCAACCCGGGCCATTGCATCGAGACCTCTTGGTTCCTTATGGATGTGGCAGAGCGCCGCGGCGACAAGGAGCTGCTTAAGTTTGCCCTGCAGGTGCTCGACTGGTCATGGGACTGGGGCTGGGACAAGGAGTTTGGCGGCATCATCAACTTCCGCGACTGCAAGGGCTACCCACAGCAAGACTACTCGCAGGACATGAAGTTCTGGTGGCCACAGTGCGAGACCATCATCGCCAATCTCTATGCCTACAAGCTCACTGGCGACGAGAAGTATCTTGAGCGCCATCGCATCATCAGCGATTGGACCTACGCCCACTTCCCCGACCACGAATATGGCGAGTGGTACGGCTATCTGCACCGCGACGGTTCAGTGGCACAGCCAGCCAAGGGCAATCTATTCAAGGGTCCATTCCACATCCCACGTATGATGATTCGCTCATACATGCTCTGCAACGAGATTATGGCAACACAGAAATAAGACTCGTTTCAAATCAAACTATAAAAAAGACAACTACCTAAACAATTTATGAAGAATTCAAAAATCTATCCTTGGGTAGTGGTGGGCCTCCTCGGAGGCGTCGCCCTACTCAATTATATGGACCGCCAGATGCTCAGCACGATGAAGGATGCCATGCAGATGGACATACAGGAGCTACAGTCTGCCACCAACTTCGGCAGACTCATGGCTGTCTTCCTCTGGATATATGGCTTGATGAGTCCAGTGTCGGGCATCATCGCCGACCGTCTGAGTCGTAAGTGGCTCATCGTGGGTAGCCTCTTGGTGTGGTCGTCGGTGACATATCTCATGGGACTTGCCACCACCTTCGACCAAGTGTTCTGGCTACGTTCGCTCATGGGCATCAGCGAGGCACTCTATTTGCCAGCTGGTCTTGCGCTCATTGCCGATTATCACACTGGCGGCTCGCGCTCGCTTGCTGTCGGCATCCACATGACAGGTCTGTATATCGGTCAGGCTGTGGGCGGATTCGGAGCCACACTTGCCGCAGCCTATTCATGGCACACTACCTTCCACTGGTTTGGCATCATCGGCATTGTTTATGCCTTTATCCTTGCAGTGTTCCTCTACGACAAGAAGCGTGAGGAGATACCCGCTGCTGTCAAGGCAGACAAGCCACAGTCGATGAGTGTAGTAGCAAGCATGAAGTCGCTCTTTACCAACGTTGCGTTCTGGGTGATACTGCTCTACTTCGCCGTTCCGAGTCTGCCAGGATGGGCAACTAAGAACTGGCTGCCGACACTCTTCGCCGAGAACCTCAATCTTCCCATGTCGCAGGCTGGTCCAATGGCTACCATCACCATCGCCGCCTCGTCGTTCATCGGAGTATTGCTCGGAGGAACATTGAGCGACCGTTGGGTGAAGTGCAATCTACGTGGCCGTGTATACACAGGTGCCATCGGACTCGGACTCACCATTCCCTCGCTCCTTCTCCTTGGTTTCGGCCATAACGTTGTGGGCATCGTCTGCGCTGGTCTCCTCTTTGGTGTAGGTTTCGGAATGTTTGATGCCAACAATATGCCAATCCTTTGTCAATTTGTAGGTTCGCGTCAGCGTGCCACAGCCTACGGCATCATGAACATGGTGGGCGTGTTCGCCGGAGCTGCCATCACCAATGTCTTGGGTCAGTGGAGCGACAACGGCAACCTCGGACTTGGTTTCGCCGTTCTCGCTGCAGTAGTGGCAGTGGCTCTCGCCGTACAGCTCTATGCATTGCGTCCTAAGACAGACAATATGGAGTAAAATGGGCATATATCGAAAAATTACCAGAATCCTCTGGTATAAATAAATGTATATAAATGTTGACGCCGTACTCGGATTGGTTCCGGGTACGGCGTTTACATTTTGCATAATGTTGAGAATTATGATATGCTTTGTTCTTTGTTTTCTTTACCAGAGTTCCTGTGGCGAGAGGTCTTTGTCTCTTCTTCCCTTCAGATAGTAGTCGGCAAAGAACTGTAGGTTCTCCTGAGTGATGATGCTTCCGAAGTCCTTGACATATTTGCTTGCGAATGCGTTGGCATCGGGCAGCATACCTCCGGCTATCAGCATGCACACTATTTCGTATGGGAAAGGATGCCCATTGCCACTGATGATGTCAAAGCAGTGCTCAGCGGCTCTCTCCTGATTGTAGAATGGGTTGTCGGGCGAGCATATGCAGTGGGCTATTCCGGTGGTGATGTTGAGTCCAGTGTACGGGCTACCATATATGATAATCTCGTTGTTGTGCGACGGCATCTGTGGCAACTCCTTGTCGTAGCCAATCTGCTTGAGGAATTCTCTCACATCGCTCATATTGTCGGCGAAGACAAAGCGTGCTCCGAATCCATTCTCCTTTAGCAGGTTGTAGTCGTCGATAGCCACCTTGTGGTTGAACAGCTCCTTGCCCTCACGTATCAGTTTCTTGGTCTCCTTGTTGTTCTCAAATCCGCGCATAGCGCCGTTGAGCCACCATGAGTCGCCATACTTGAACATTGTGGCAGAGAATACACTGTCCTTCTTGTCGGCAACCGTTATAGCCTCTTCGTTGAGTGACAGCTTGTTCACCTTGACCGTGCTGTCGTCAGTTGTGTCCTTGGCATAGATGAAATTTTCGTCAGCCTTCTTCACGATGTAGAATCGTGTCGACTTGAAGTCGACATCGGTCCACAACTTATGCTCGGGGTGCATCTCGCTAACCTTGGCAAGCCACTCGGCAGACGATAGTGCGAGCAGATTGTCGCGGCTATTCATAGTCTGCTCCACACGTGCGGTGTATGCGTTGAGTTCGTTGTAGTTGCCAGTGTTGGCCAGCCACTGCAGAGTCATGAATAGGCGGCGCTGATTGCCACAGTTGAAGTAGCAACCATAGTGAAACCATTCGAGCTTATTGCGATATTCGTAGAAGCTGTCTGCATCAGTGGGCGATGTGCATAGCCACTCATACAGGCGCTCGTTCTCGGGAGCCGTCTCATACTCGGCGTCCAACAGGTTGTATATCATCACTGCCGCAATCTCCAGCGGACCGAATATTGGCGGCACTGTCTCCTGCACAAGGCAGCTCTGCTGATAGTGGTGCCAGAGCAAGAACTTGATGTCGGCAAGATTGATGAAGTCTTGGTCGTATGGCAGTATCTCAGCGTTCTTCATTAGCGAACGGCTGTTGTTGATGGCAGCGTCGCTGAGATAGAATGGTATGTATGTGCCGTATCTCTTCATGCACTCTGTAGAGAAAGCCTTCCAGATGCAAGTGCCAGAGATGACATCCTCAAAGTAGGAAGTGATGCAAAGCGCCAGTAGCTTGGCGTCCTGTGTGTCCTTAAATTGGTGTACAAAGCAGGTAGTGTCAAGCGCATGGTATATCTTGTTGGCTAAATTGGTGTAGTAAAGGTCAGTGTCTTCAACCTTGTTGTACGGATGCATTGCCATCCACTCCTGGGTGAAAATGATTTTCTTCATTGTTATTTGTTTGTTTTGGTATGACACAAAGGTAAATATAAATTTTGAAATGTATGGCTATTTATTAATAAAAATGTAATGCAATAAACTTATATGTCATTTCTTTTGAGTATTTTTGCACTTGCAATTACACTGATTACTAAAAGAAAGGTTGTATACACCAGCATTGCTGGACGTAATTTTATCACTATCAATAAATCTATTTATGTATTGGGTGTCTAAGAGATTAAGGAAAAACATAGCTGTCACCATGCTGCTACTTAGCGGTGTGGCGCTGCCTTCTGGTGCTCAAAACAATCCTCAGGGCATCACCGACCGTCTCTATCCCATGTACATACGGGCATACAACCAGCGCAAGAGTGTAGAGTCGCTGCCCATTGCCGACAGTCTGCGCACCGAAGCCATCAAGATTGGCGACCACAATGCCGAGGTATTTGCCTTGTCCATCCCTCTTCTGTATGAATTCTATCGTCCCGACAACATTCGTGGGCTTGAGAAGGCTTTGAAGCCTATGTTGGACAAGGCGGAGGAATATGGTATTTATTCGCTCTACTATTACGCCATATCTATGAAGGTGGCTTATTATACACGCTCCAAGCACTATATCGAGGCATCGCTATTTCTCGACGAGCAGAGCCGTCTTGCCGAGAAGCGTGGACACAAGGGTGGTGTGCTAAGGCTTTCGCGTATGTTGGGTGTGATACAGCACTTCCGTGGCGAGCTGTCGCAAGCCATAGACAGCTATCAGAAGACCATCGACGGCTATAAAATGACCAACAGAACGGGCAATATATCTCGTGAATATCTCAGTATAGCCGACTGCTACCGCATTATGTGCGACTTCGACCGCCTCATAGACACGGCAGAAGAGGCTTTGCCATACTGCATTTCTATCAGCGACCGCAACGATGTGTACACATATTTGGCTTATGGCTACTTCATGCTGGGCGAAGACGAGAAGTTTGCCGAGTGCTACGATTATATCCAAAGACACAAGCCCAAACTCGTCAACAGCTACTTCATCATGAAAAAGGCCATACTTGCCTGCAAAGCGATGTATGATGGTGCCGACAGCTTGGCTGTCAGAACCATTGAGGAGATGCGCGACGTGTCGATAGAGGAATACTATCGTCTGAAGATAGCCTACTGCAATCGCAAGGGCGACTATAAGAAGAGCATCGACTACATGATGGAAATCATGAAGGAGTCATTGCGACGCAGCGAGGAAACCTTCGAGTATGACAAACATAGCAAGGACAGCATCTTTCTCGACCAGCGTCTGGAGACCGAACGTCAGCGAATACTTGTTGCCAATGCGCAGCTTAAGCTCGACAACGTGCAAGTTTCTCTACGCAACTCGTCGCTCGAACTGAGCCGACATCGCGACGCTGTTCTGCTTGCCGAGACCGAGGCGGCACGCAGACGCCTCGTTTACAACAATCTGCAACTTACCTCACGCCAGCTTCGCGACTCCATTGCAGCGCAGCAACTCTTGCAACTTGCCAATTCACGACGCCTTAGGTCGGAGTGTTTCGTGCAGGTGGCTCTGCTCTCAATGGCTGTGTTTGCGATGTTGCTGACTGTTCTATACAGCCGCCGCAAGCGCCGCATTGCTCAATATATGATTATGGCAAACCAACAGCTCAATGATGGCATCGCCCAACTCAACGTGGCAAAGACCAAGGCTCAGGAGTCGGAGCGCATGAAGACATTGTTCCTACAGAATATGAGTCACGAGATACGCACTCCTCTCAACGCCATTGTGGGCTTCTCGCAGATAATAACCGACACCGACACTGGCATCGATTCGGTTGAGAAGAAGGCTATGGCGAGATACATAGCCGACAACTCCAACCTGCTCACCACTCTCGTCAACGATATCATCGACATATCTACATTGCAGAGTGGCAAGTTTAGCATGCAGATGGAGGCTGTCTACGTGAATGAGATGTGCCGCGAAACTATAGAAACAGTGCGCCATCGACTTGCCGAGGGAGTGGAGTTGGGCTTCGAGACAGATGTCCCCGACGACTACACCGTCACCACCGACCGCCATCGTGTGCGCCAGGTGCTCATCAATATGCTCACTAATGCCGAGAAGAACACCTTCAAGGGCAGCATCATCCTCCAGTGTTCACTGCGCCAACGCAGTGGCATGCTCACATTCATCGTCACCGACACTGGCATAGGAGTGCCTATTGATAAGCAAGACAAGATATTCGAGAGATTCAGCAAGCTCGATGACAACAAGCAGGGAACGGGTCTTGGACTCGACATCTGCCGCACTATAGCCACCAATCTCGGCGGCGAAATCAATATAGACAAAGAATATGCTGGGGGCGCACGCTTCTGGTTCACCATACCCGTCACCAACGAATGAACATCAACATAGCACAATATACACGCCGACTCATAGTTGCCGCCACTCTGTTTGTGGTGGCATGCTGTGGCGTATCGGCACATGAGGAGGAGGAACATTCGGAAACCTATCAGCGTCTTTGGCCTAAGTATGTGGAGGCTTACAAGAATTATGACAATGCTCGTGGCGTAGCTCTGTCTGACAGTCTGTTTCATGCTGCTATGGATGCGGGCATGCCCCATCTTGCCATTAGGTTTCTCACCGTGCAGATAAAGTACGAGTGCAATATCGACTCCAACTATGCTGCTGTCGATCGTATTGTGAATCGGGTCTTAAAACTTGCCGAGAAGTACAACTATGTGGAGATGTTCTACAGTGCCGTGTCCTTTCGTGTCACCTATTTTATAAATAATGGCAAGTATGATGAGGCTCTCAGTTATCAGTCGGAGATGCTGAAGTATGCCAAGCAGCATGGACATTATTATGGCATGGTTATCGGACACGTCTCGCTTGGCAACTTCCACCGCAAGCGACTCAGCATTACTCAAGCCATCTACGAGTATGAACAAGCCATCGAAGCCTATCGCAAGTATAGCTCAAACCCTGAAATAGGCTCTCACTACATACGCATTGCCGAATGCTATGTCGTAGTGGGCAATTTTGAGAAGGCGGTAGAGGCTGCCGACATGGGCTTGAAGTATGATGTCAAGAATTATAATTATTGTGGACTGAATGCTTACAAGGCGTTTGCACAGTTCATGCTCGATCGTGACTCTGATTTTGAGAAGAGCTACGAGCTGTATATGTCTGATAATTCGATTGTGCCTAATGTGCAGATGTATGTCAGGCGTTGTCTCGAAGTGATGAAACTCATGCACGATGGCAAGATGGATGAGGCTGAAAAGGAGTTTACAAAGGATGGAATGGGAGCTTTCAAGCAATATGTGGAAATGGCGTATTACAAGCGTAGGGGCGAGTATGCCAAAGTGCTCAATGTGATGCGTAGGCTCAACATCAGCCTGTATGGCAACAGCAAAGGCTCGTTTATTGCCGATATTGCACAGTTCAGCGCCGAGATCAACAACAATCTGACCGACCTCGACCGCCAGCGTGCTGCCATCATCAACAAGCAACTGGAGTATGTACGCACAAGTCTGGATGTCAAGGCTGCCGAA
The DNA here is from genome assembly GCA_934183355.1 of uncultured Prevotella sp. Classification (GTDB taxonomy): domain Bacteria; phylum Bacteroidota; class Bacteroidia; order Bacteroidales; family Bacteroidaceae; genus Prevotella. The sequence goes on along the minus strand of CAKPST010000010.1, from coordinate 22,986 downwards.
CTTGAATTGGCTCACTCTAAGAACGACGAGCGTATTGCCCTAATGGATGCTGAGGCTCAGCGTCTGTCAGTCAACAATCAGCGCCTTGTGTCGCAGCGTCTACGCGACTCGCTTGTCAATCAGCAGTTGCACTGCAAGGCTTTGGAGGAGGAATCTCGTTCTGGACGTGTCATGTTCTACACGCTGTTTGGCGTGATAGCTGTGCTTACGTTGCTTATATATCAGTATATGCGCCGCAACATCCGCATGACACGCATGTTGAAGGAGACCAACGGCAATCTTCAGCACACTCTCGACGAGTTGCAAGTAGCCAACGAATATGCACAGGAGTCCGACCGCAAGAAGACGGAGTTCATTCAGAATATGAGTCATGAGGTGCGCACTCCACTCAATGCCATTGTGGGTTTCTCGCAGGTGCTCACCGAACAGGAGAATTATCTGAGCGATGAGGAGCGCCGCAATATGGTGCACATCATCAACGCCAACTCGGAGATATTGTCTACATTGGTCGACGAAATCCTTGATATGACGAGTGTCGAGAGTGGACGCTATGCCATAAACATCAAGCCGGTGCATGTCAACGAGTTGTGTCATCAAGTTCTTGACTCCACACGTCACCACAAATCTGATGGTGTACACCTGCTATTTGAGACCAATCTGCCCGACGACTACACCATATCTACCGACCATTATCGTGTACATCAGGTGCTCACCCACTTGCTCACTAACGCTATGAAGAACACCACGCAGGGCAGTGTTGTCCTTGGTTGTTCGCTGACAGAGCGTCCGGGCATGCTTGTCTTCTATGTTAGGGACACTGGCATCGGTGTGCCAAAGGATAAGTATGATGCCATATTCGAGCGTTTCTGCAAGCTCGACGAGTTTAAGCAGGGCGTGGGACTGGGTCTCAATCTATGTCGCGTGATAGCCAACAAGCTCGGCGGCGAAGTAGATATCGACCCCAAGTACACCGATGGCGCCCGCTTCTGGTTTATGATTCCTTTGAGTTAGGTATAAGTTCTGGCATTATGAACACTGAGTGTATCTTGCGTTTCTCCACTGGTGGTATCTCCATGTAGTTGCGATAGAGGTCGGTGAGGTAGGCATCCGAGTTGTGTGGTGCCGAGAAACGTTTGCCCTCAAACTCTATCGTCGTCAATGGGAAGATGGAGTCGAGGCGGTGCATGATGCCGTAACCGTTGTTTATCAGAATGTTTGACATGTATGTGCCATGCTTGCGCAGGGCAAAGGCTGCCTTCCACATACATTTATATAATGTGTATTTTGCTCCAAAGTAGAACAGCTCCATCGTAGCACGCCATGAGTATTGATGTGAGTGGTGCAGAATGGAGTAGCACTTTGACATGCCTTTGCCATACTTCTTGCAGAACTTTTTAGACACATTGGGATAGTCAATCATCGGGAAGATGTCGACAAACAAGCCCTTGGAGTAGGGCAGAGTGAAGTCTTCGCTGCCCTCTACATAGAACGAATTGAGGTCGCGCACCTTCATTATGGGTTCGCGTGTCTGCTCGGTCTCGGGAGTTTGCAGGCACAGTCCTTCGCGTAGTTCCTTAGGAGCCACCTCAGCAAAGCGCTTGGCATCAGCCAGTGGCATAGCAATGTCGATGTCGTCGTCCCAAGGAATAAACCCTCCGTGGCGCACTGCGCCCAACAGCGAGCCGCCGTCCAGCCAGTAGCTGATGGAGTGCTTGCGGCAGATGCGGTCTATCTCCTCAAGTATAGTGAGCTGCTTTAGCTGAGCACGGCGTAGTTGCTGTTGCTTGAATTCTTGTAAATAATCCATAGTTTTATGCTAAGTCTTATTTGGTGGTTTGCCAGATTGGCTTAATCTCTCTGTCTTCTTACGTCTATCACCTGTCCAGTGCAGTCAGAAGCCAACGTCTGTAGAGTGGCTTCAGCCACACGTTCAGGCATCAGCAGCGAGTCGTCAGGCTCAATGCCGAAGTTCTTCTCTCTCATCGGAGTCTTGGTGCGTTCGGGATTGATGCAGTTGATTTTGATGCCGTCGCCGTCCCACTCTTGCGCCACAGCCTGCACAAAGTTGACGATGGCAGCCTTTGTCGACGAGTAGATGCTGTAGAAAGCGCGTCCACGTGTGTATGAACTTGAAGTGAAGAATATGAGTTTTCCCTCAGTCTGCTTCAGATACGGATAGGCTTCCAGAGCCACATTCACCGTTCCCATATAGTTGGTCTGCACGGCAGTCTGTATCGTCGTGTAGTCCATAGTGGCAAGTGGCTCCTTGTTGAGCACACCGGCTGTGCATATCACATAGTCGATATGTCCCGCCAATTCGTGTGCCTCGTTCATGGCATGAGCCACATGGTCGCGTCGAGACACGTCGATGTTGTTCTCCGAACGTGAGAACGAGAACACCCTTGCGCCGTTCTTTTGCAACATGTCCACCACATGCTTGCCTATGCCATAGCTTCCGCCAAACACCACAGCCACCTTGTCGCGGAACACGTCGTTGACGTGTGCTATGTCCGTAGGTTCGGTGTTCTTCAGCTGAAACAGCTTGTCGAGCATGTATGTGTCCTCACGATAGGTCAGCTTCATGTTGCTCTCCTCGCCACGCACTACATACACTGGCTCGTCGGTGTATCTGCGCACCACGCCACAGTCGTCCGTAGTGCGAAACTGCGGATCCTTCAGCGCACGCTCATAAGCATCGGCTATGAGCTGGCGGTCGAAAGCTTGTGGAGTTTGTCCGCGTCTCAATCGCGAACGGTCGGGTATGGATGTAATGTAGTCGTCGCCATCCACCTCAATAATAGTATCGGCTGAAGGAATAGCCACGTCAATGGCTCGGTGTTCCTTCAGCGCTTTTATCACATCGTTCACGATGCGCTGGCTAACAAGTGGGCGCACAGCATCGTGAAAGATGAGGTTGACATCTTCCTTGTCGTAGGCACGTATAGCCGAGAGCGACGAGTCGTAGCGTTCTTTGCCGCCCTTCAGTATCTTCTTCACCTTGTGCCACTTGTTGCGCAGCACAATGTTCTCAAAGTCGTTGATGAGTATGGGATTTGACACGATGGCTATCTCGTCGATATGTGGGTTGCGTTCAAACACGTCTACCGTGTGCTCCACCACCATCTTGCCAGCCACCTTGAAGAACTGCTTAGGTGTAGACATGCCGAGGCGTGAACCCACGCCACCGGCCAATATTATTGCTATGTTTCTTTTCATTGCTTTTGTTTTTACTTTATCCGAGGGATGTTGTTATCTAATTTCTTACTATAATGTAAGTGAATACAAATTTAGATAAAAATCCCGAGATAAGCGCATATTGTCAAGCAATAATTGTCTACATGCAGTCTTTCAAATCCTTTTTATCTCACCACCACCTTCTTGCCGTTGACTATGTACAGTCCCTTGTCCAGTCCGTGTAGTGCCTCCTTGTAGTCCACTGTAGTGGCAAAGCGGCGCACGTTTCTGCCGTCAATGGTGTTCACTACGGTTGGAGCGTTGCGTTTTGCCCCATTGTCATTAATGCCGAATATTGCTGTAGAGTATTCGTTGGTGACATTCTTGACGAGATAATTTCCTTGACTGTCTGCGTCTTTCTGTATTTCGAAATACGATGTAGCAGTGACATTGCTCATGTCTACAGTCTGTGTGCTCTTGTCTTTGGCAAAAACGAAGTTCACATAGTCGGTTGGTGTGTTGATGCTGAACGACTTCGTAAACCATTTCTTGCCGTTCAGCTCCGTTGTCTTGGTCACATTGTCGCCAGGCCAATCCTTGTTTGCAGGTCCGTGACTCTCGTCGCCGCCCCATGTCCAGAAGTAGGTGTTTGTCCATCCCACTTTGTCTGTGTTGACATATACAGATATGGTGTATGGCTTGAAGTCCTTCACCTCATATTGGCGAGTCTCTATACCAGTCACGTTGCCGCCGATAAGCAAGCCAACTTTCAGTGTTATATTGCCCGATGGCAGTGTGATAGTGGTACCGTTAGCCACAACATTGCTGTTGGCTGTTGGCTCCGAGTCGTCGAGAGTATACACCAGTTGTGCGGTGGCAGTGGCAGATACGGCACGCAGTGTCACCTTAGGGCCATTATAATATGTTCCCGATGGCAGCGATGGCCATGCTGTCTCCTGAGTAGTCTCGATGAAGTAGCGCCAGTGATAGCCTTCGGCAGCGAGTGCAAAACCATTGCCAGCCTCATATTTGTTAGCCAGTCGTCCCACAGCCACACGCAGCTTGCCGTTCTCGCCAGTCGTTGTGAATACGAATCGGGCTGATGCGCTCTCGTCGCGACTATACTTGCTCTCGTTGTTTATGCCCATGCGGTTGCGCAGTAGAATCATGTTCTTGATGTCCTGCTTGCAGTCTATCCAGTGTTTGTAGAATACGCATGGTGTGCCAGGCATACCCAGTATGTAGGCGTTGGCTGCCAGGGTGTCCTTGCGCAGTGGGTCTTGCTGTTCTGATTCCGAACGTTTCTCCGTGTCATGGTTTTCTACGAATGTCACTGCATAGCGCTTGTATGTGTTGTTGGTGGCAAGTCCACCGTTCGACAGGCTGCTCCAGTTGTCATTGTTGGCAGCATCGCGCACGGTGTAGCGGATGGTGAAGTCGAATGCAGCCGACTGTATCTTGTCATCCACCTTGGTAGCCTGAAGCCAATTCATAAGCACCGACTTGTTGCCGTCCCAATACTCTCCTACCGAGAATTCGGGATTGACAGTAGAGTTGTACAAACCAGTGAACTTACCGTCGTAGCCCTTGGTCATGTCGTAGCGGAATCCCGTATAACCGAAGTCGTCGATAAGCATACGCAGATAGTCCTTCACGGTGTTCTGCACATTCTCCGAGTTATGGTCAAGGTCGCGCATTCCGTCCCAATCCTCGCCCGAGTCGTTGTTCTTGCTGAGGCTCACTCTTTGGTTCTTAGCCGCCGTAGCCGCCTTGCCTTTGTCGTCGTTGGCGCATACGTCAGTAGAACTCATGGTGTATGTCTTGCCGTTGTATGTTTCGACGGGGAAGTCAAACCAGTCTTTTATTGTGCCACGGTGGTTGATAACTACGTCGGCAATAGTTCCGATGCCCTTCTGCTTGAATGTCTTTATCATTGAGCGCAGTTGAGCTTCGGTGCCAAACGACGAATTATAGTTGGTGAACCAGTATAGGTCGTTATATCCCATCGACTTGCCACCGCAGTAGGCACTCTGCGGAACCCATACGAGTTTGAAATACTGAGCGAACTCGTCTGCTTGGTTTTCGAGGTTAGTCCATTGCGAAGCGTCAAAGCTGTCCCAATAGAAACCTTGCAACATCACTCCCTGATACTTTGAGGGCCAGCCTTGGGCTGAGGCAGAGTGGGGGAGTAGGCAGAGGCTGCATGCGAGGGCTGATATTGATTTTATCAATTTGTTCATAATTGTTTTTTTTGAGTTGAGAGTTGAGAGTTTTGGGTTGAGAGTTGAGAGTTATTCTACAAGCTCAGCACCATTACTCCTCTTGGCTGCAACTTCACATCCTTCGTCAGGTCAATCTTATGTCCTGTCAAAACATTAGTTGCTTCCTTGTGGTCGCCTATAATCTCGGCATAGCGCTGAGTATTCATTGTTGCAGTCTTTGATGTGCCGTTGATGACAGTCATCACAGCCTTGTCGCCAAGTGTGCGAGCCACCACATACACACCCTTCATAGGTATGAACTGTGTCTGCTTGCCCTTGCTGATGACGTCGTTGCCCTGTCGCCAGTGCAGCAGACGGCTTGTCCAACGGAACATGTCTTGCTCTGCCTTGGTGCGTTCTGCCTTATTGAAAGCGTTGCGCTTGTCGCCAGGGAAACCACCGGGGAAGTCGCGGCGCACATGTCCGTCAGTTACCTTCTTGGTGCCGTTCATCATTATCTCTGTTCCGTAGTATAGTTGTGGAATGCGGTTGACGGTGAGCAACAGGGCGAGAGCCTGCTTCAGTGCCAACGAGTCCTGACCCTCACCGAGGAATCGGTCGGTGTCATGATTCTCGATGAATGCCATCACATGCGACGGATCGACATACAGGTAGTCGTAGCACAGCGAGTTGTAGATGCGGTTGAATCCGTTCCACCAGTCGTCGGTCTCCTCTTTCTTAGCCTGATTGAGCTTGTCGAAGAACGAGAAGTCCATGACTGTCTTCAGGTTGGAGTTGGTCTGTGACAGTGGTGAGTCCTTCTGCCATGCCGCAGTATATGCTGGCTCAGTCACCCATGTCTCTCCCACGGTGTTGAAGTTGGGATATTCCTCGTTGAGCACCTTCATCCAGCGAGCCATACCGTCGCGGTCGGCATACGGATATGTGTCCATGCGGATGCCGTCGATGCCCACAGTTTCTATCCACCACTCCGAGTTCTGTATCAGATATGTCATAAGATGCTCGTTGCGTTGGTTCAGGTCGGGCATTGTTGGCACAAACCATCCGTCCACTGTCTCGTGCATGTCCACCTTCGATGCGTATGGGTCGAGCACTGGTGTGAGCTTATAGCTTGTCTGTAGATACTTGTCGTTGGTCATCTGGTCGCCGTCCATCGTCTTTGTCTTCACAGCGTTCTTCTGGTTTTCGGGGGCAAGCCATTCCGGAGTGTTAAACCAGTTCTTGGTAGGCATGTCCTTCACCCACGGATGTTCAAAACCGCAGTGATTGAATATCATGTCCATCACCACCTTCAGTCCCTTCTTGTGAGCCTCGTCAACAAGCTGTCTATAGTCGGCATTCGAGCCGAATCGAGGGTCTACACGATAGTAGTCAGTGGTGGCATATCCGTGATATGTGCTCTGTGTGCCGTGGTCGGGCGAGTTGTTCTCCAGTACAGGTGTGAACCACAGTGCCGTGACACCCAGCTCGTTGAAGTAGTCGAGATGCTGACGTATGCCCTCCAAGTCGCCACCATGACGCAGTGACGGCTCGTTGCGGTTGATGTTGTAAGGGTTCAATCCCTTGACATTGATGTTCTTGCCACTCGATGCAAAGCGGTCGGGCATGAGCATATACAGCACGTCGGCGTTGGTGAATCCCTTGCGGTCTTCGCCACGCATGTCGCGAGCCTTCAGTTCATACTTCACATTGGTCTTGCCCTTGGCTGCACGAAACTGTAGGTTCATCGTTCCGGGCTGAGCGTCCTTCACGTTCATGTACACCAACAGGTAGTTGGGGCTGTCCAGACGCACCAGCGAGTCGATGCGCACACCAGGATAGTCGGTAGTCACCTCGGCAGAACGTATGTCCTTGCCGTATACCATAAGCTGCACCTGCGGATTGTTCATGCCAACAAACCAGTTGGTGGGGTCGATGCGGTCTATTTTCTGGGCTGCGTTCATATTGATATTGCTTGTCAATAAGAGGGAAAGGAGAAGCCCCATCCCCTTACCCCTCCCCCTCAGGGAGGGGAGTAGTATGTGTTTGATATTCATATTTTTAATAATTTTAGTCATGTACAATCAGCGCCGACTGTGGCGCCACCGTCACTGTCTTGCCACTAACGAGTCCTATGCCATTAGTGTTCACCTTTCCGTTAGCCACCACCATTGTGTAGCTACCCTCCGGCACATTCACTATCTGCGGAGTCTTCTTCGAGTTGAGCACCACGATAATGTTCTTCCATGAGTCACCGCCAGCGTTGTCCTTGAGTTGATAAGCCACTACGCCCTCAGGAGCGTCAAGGAACACCAGATTCTTGCGCACCTCGTCTGCCTTGCCCATGCGGAAAGCAGGGTGCTGCTTGCGCAGTGATATGAGTCCCGAGTAGTAGTCGAACACTTGCGGATAGCGCTTCATGTTGTTCCAGTCCAGACGGTTGATAGAGTCGGGTGAGCGATATGAGTTGTGTACGCCCTTCTTGTCGCGCAGCATCTCTTCGCCCGAAAGGATGAACGGCACACCCTGTGATGTGAATACGGCAGTCTGTGCAAGCAGGTCGAGACGTATCAGTTCGTCGTCGCCAATGTATGGAATGCTCGAACGCAGACGGTCGGTCAGACACATGTCGTCGTGGCAGCTTACATACGCCACCATCTGCGACGGCTCGTTGGTCCATGCCGCCTTAGAGTAGTTCACCTTGGTCATGTCTATCTGCGGATGGTCGATAGCTCCGGCAATGCCAAACTTGATGCTCTCCTCCAGACCAGCTTCACCAGCCAGGAATCCACCCTTGGTGTCGTCGCTGAACGGACCACGCAGTGCGTCGCGCATTTCATCGCTAAATGCTCCGATGCCATTCAGTTCACGCGCGTTAGCCTTCATGGCGAGCTTCTCTTGAGGATAGGCACACGAGCCAGCGCTCCAACCCTCACCATATATATATATTGAGGGGTCTATCTTGTCCACCACGGCACGTATCTCGTTCATAGTCTCAATGTCGTGTACGCCCATGAGGTCGAAACGGAATCCGTCAATGTGATACTCGTTCACCCAGTAAGCCACGCTCTCCTTCATAAACTCGCGCATCAACTCCTTGTCCGAAGCTGTCTCGTTGCCACAGCCCGAGCCGTCGCTATATTTTCCTTCGGCATTCTTGCGGAAGAAGTAGTCGGGATAAGTCTTCTGGAAGTTGGAGCCATTGATGTCGAACGTATGGTTGTACACTACGTCGAGAATGACACGTATGCCAGCCTTGTGCAGTGCCTGCACCATCTGCTTGAACTCACGAATGCGAGCCTTAGGGTCGGCAGCGTTGGTGGAGTAGGAGCCTTCAGGCACATTATAGTTGAGAGGGTCATATCCCCAGTTGTATTGAGCCACGTCAGGCTGCGACTCGTCTATTGATGCAAAGTCGAACGACGGCAGAATGTGTATAGCATTGACACCGAGTTTCTGCAAATGTTCGATGGCAGTAGGCTCAGTCAGAGCAAGAAACTTGCCCTTGTTCTTGATGCCCGACGACATGTCCATCGAGAAGTCGCGGTGGTGCATCTCGTATACTACGAGGTCGCAAGGATTCTTCAGTGCCGGACGCACATCGTCAGCCCAACCTTCTGGGTCGGTGTCCTTGAGGTCGACGATGGCTCCACGCTTGCCATTGACGCCAACAGCCTTGGCAAATACGCCAGGTGTCACGTCGGGCTTCTCTTGGTTGTATACGCTGAACACATAGTATTTGCCCTTGAGGTCGTTCTTCACTGTCAGTTTCCACTTGCCAGCGCCAATGCGTTTCATCGACTTGACGAGTTGTTTAGCCGTGTCGCTGTCGTGGTCGCTGATGACAACGTCCACCTTCTTCACGTCGGGTGATGTCACCAGTGAGAATGTTGTTGCCTTTGGCGAATAAACAATTTCATTGAAAGTCTGCGCCAGTGCGTGCTGACCGGTGCAGGTGGATAGGAGGGTTATTAGGAGAGTGCGAAATTTCATAATTATAAATAAGGTAAATAAAGAAGCCCCACCCCAACCCTTCCCCCATAGGGAGGGGTTGGGGTGGGGCTTTGTTTATAGTTTTTTCTATCTTCTTCCCGCATCATCAACGAGTTCTTTCACCTCGTCGTTGTATACCTTGTCGGCAAGAAGTTGTTCTATAGTCATGTGCATACGATAGCGCCAATAGTGCTTAGGATTGGCTGGGATGTTGATGCGCTCAGCGTTGGGGTCGGCAAGACGCACACGCTCGTCGATGGCAAACCAGTCCTGAAGTGACAGTATGCAGAGCATAGACGGCGATGTGAGCTGTCGCGACACGATGTCGCGTGCAAGCCATCCTGGCAGCGGATGCGGAGCAGCCCCGCCACGATATAGCATCGTGTTGTAGAACTTCTGTGTGCGGTCGTAGTCCTCGTCCCACCACTGACGCAGTGTAGGCATGTCGTGGGTAGACAGTGTGCATACCGAACGGTATGGATTGCGTGACAGATGCCCAAATTCTACACTCGGATCCTTAGGCATCGACTGAAGCTCAAGGCTCAGTATGCGCAGTTCATCCATCACCCACTGTACGCAGTCGGGCACCATTCCGAGGTCCTCGGCACACACAAGCATGCGTGTGGCCTGCGAGAGCAGCGGTAGCTTCTTCATAGCCTCACGATACCAGAAGTCGTTGTTGCGACGATAGTAGTAGTCGTTGTACAGGCGGTTGAAGGCATCCTTGTCGTTCTGCCACAGAGCCTCGTATATGAAGTTGAGCTGAGCTGTGATGCGTGGATGGAACATATTCGGGTTCTTGCGGTCGCGCACGAAGAGCACATCCTCTACCATTGCATATAGTCCGTCGCGCAACCAGATGTCCTTGTCAGTGGTCTTGCCCTCAAAGGCAGCCTCTATCTTGCGCTCGGTGTCATATTCTGGTTTCAGCGAGTAGATGTCGTCGTGCTCATGCTGCAAGTATTTCTCCTTCACTTCCTCGGCATACTCCTTGAACACACGGTCTAATACCCAGTCGGCGATGAATGGTTTTGTGAACAGTTCCTCCTGGAAGTTGAGTCCGTAGCTCTGTATCTCCTCGCGAGTCATGGCAAGAGCTGGCTGGAACTGACCCAAAAGTCCGTGTACACAGTCGGTAGGTATAGCCCAAATGCGGAAGAATCCGAGCACATGGTCGATGCGATAAGCATCGAAATACTGCTGCATTCCCTGGAAACGATGCACCCACCACTGACATCCGTCGGCTATCATGCGGTCCCAGTTGTATGTTGGGAAGCCCCAGTTCTGTCCGTTCACAGAGAAGCCGTCTGGCGGAGCGCCTGCCTGCGAGTCGAGGTGGAAGTATTCTGGCTGAAACCATACATCGCAACCATTGCGGTTGACACCGATAGGAATGTCGCCCTTGAGTATCACGCCGCGTGCACGTGCATGGTCGTGGGCTGAGCGCATCTGGCGGTCGAGCACATACTGCACATAATAGAAGAATGCCACTTCCTTGAATGCCTTGTTCTTAGGATTGGACAGGGCTGCACGGTCGGCTTCGTCCCACAGGTTGTGGTCTTTCCACTTGGCAAACTCGCATGTGCCATACTTGTCGCGCAGATAGCAATACTGAGCGTAGGGTACGAGCCAGTTGAAGGTTTCTTTGAAGAAAGCCTTGAAGTCTTCTGACTCAAGCACCTTCTCGCCTTCTTGCTTGAACAGTATCTGTAGATATTTAATCTTGGCGTTGTTCACGCGCTCATAGTCGATCTGCGGCAGACCGTTGAGTTCCTCGCGAAGCATCTCGAAGCGGTCGGCTTCCACCTTGTCCTCGATGGCTGGCAACTGTCTGAGGTCGCAATACTGCGGATGCAGTGCAAAGACGCTGATGCAAGAATAGGGATATGAGTCGGTCCATGTGTGTGTGGATGTCGAGTCGTTGATAGGCAACAACTGGAGCAGACGCTGGTGGGTCTGTGCCACCCAGTCAATCATCATCTTCAAGTCGCCGAAGTCGCCCACACCGAAGCTGCCCTCCGAACGTAGCGAGAATACGGGGATGAGAGTGCCTGCCACCTTCTGGTTGTGGAGTGCGAAGAATGCTTGGTCGAGCACTACGACACGCACCTCGCCCTTATGCAATGGTTCGACGGTGAGTGTGCGGTTCAGGCATGTCTCCCATTCCACTTCGCCCTTGTCGCCAAAGGCTACAAACTTGAATTCGAGCTTTGCCGCCTCGTCCTTGGCTACGGCTGAGGTCTTGCGGCTGCGATTGATAGCGGCAAAGATGCTGTCGGCATCGATGTCCACCATCCACTCGTTGTGGTTGTGCTCAACCATAGGCAGAGCCTTGGCGAGGTTCCAGCAACCCAAGGCTGGCTGTGCTCCCACTACGTGCAGGCGCATACCCGAACGCAACTGCGGAGCACGCACCACGAGGCGCAGTGTGGCAGCATTGTCATTGGGCTGCACTGCCGAAAGCACACGGCGGTTGACACAGTCGGTGAAAGCCGAGCTGTATAGATTGGTGTCGCCGGGGAAGTCTATCCAACGGTCGTTCACTTCGTATTTGTGAGCCTTGTTTGCGCTGAGGTCAAGACGGTGCATAATGGTTTTCCACTCAGAGCACTTGATGCCACGGATGCTACGCACGCTGTAGAAATAGTCGTAGTGTGCAGACTCCTTAGGATCGAGTGTTGTGTCAAGTGTCCATGTTTCGCCATCGTGTGTTGTCATGGCAAGCACCCTAAATCGCTCCAACTCTAATGCCAAACTCTCGTCCTCAGAAGTAGGAGCTATATTCAGCAGCAGTTCGTCGCCATACGCGGTGCGGTATGGTATGTTGAATGTAACGTTCATATATTTTTTTATTTATTTTTTTATGATTGTCTATGTTTGTAGAATTCTATCTTTTTAGATTGGTGTAATCTGCTTGTTAGTATCTATAGAATATATTAGTCATGGTTTTTATGCATGGTGTCAGTATTCAAATGCAAATTTAAGAAAAAGATTTCTTAATGTACATATAACAAGCAATCATTTTTTTTAAATAAAATGAAAACGTTTGCACTAATGAGAAAGGGAGCAAAAAGTTAGCTTACAGCCTACTTTTCACTCCCTTTAGTTTTAACTATAATTTGATGAAGCCTATTTACTTAACTTCTAACTTCTGCCTTGCCAGTTGTAAAGTTGAGATAAGCCTTCTGACCTGCCTTAACATTTACACTATACTGATCGCCCTCACGTCCACGATAGTCGATGGTGCCCGAAGGAGATACGGTGAACTCTGTGTGCCACCAGTTGCCCTCATCTACATTCACGCACATGCGGAGTGCAGCATCCTTGACGAATGCAGGAGAAACGAAGTCGCCGTCGTCTGTAGCAGGTACTTCAAACTTGGCGCTCTCCATAATGCTCCAGTCACCAGCTGCGTCGCCCATGAGGTAAACCTCAGGTTTGCGAACCTCGATGACGCGCTCCAATCCGTTGGTTACAACGAGCAGATACCAACCAGCCTTGCCTACAACACAGTCGTTGTTGCCCGAAAGCTCTGCACCAGCATCGTCCTTGACAGTGGCCTGCATACCGAAGTCGTCGCCCCAATCTGCCTGCGGAGCAAACTTGAACTGCTCGCCCTCGTGCAGATAGATTATAGTCCAGAAGCGGTCGGTTGTACCCCATACTGGAACAAGCTGCTTCCATGTGTCGCCCCAACCATAGTTGCTACCAGTGAGGAAGAGGTTCTGAGGAGCCTCAGCTATGCTGTAGCTTAGGTCTTCCATGTTTACGGTGATGATATACTTGCCAGCGTCGGCGATGACAATCTTCTGTGCGTCCTCGTTGACGAGTTTGCCACTCTTAGAGTCGTCGCCCTCAACCTTGCAGCCGAATGCGCCGTCGAGCACATTGCTCTTCTCAAGGCTTGAGGCAGGCACAACCATAAACTCCTGGTTGTCCTCTGTTGTAGTGAGCACAAACTTGAAGTTAGGGTCGTCCCAACGGTTGTTCTCCGAGTGAGTGAAAGCGCTTGCCTTCACTGCGTCGAGAGTCCAGCCTGTAGCGTCGCTTGCGAGATAGTAGGCAGCCTCAATGTTGGCAGCCTTGCGTATGGCTTTCACCTTGAACACGTCAGAGGTGCATGCCTTTACGGCTGTGCTACCATTGGCAATCCACTGTGTCACCACTGCGTCGATGTCGCGCTCCTCAGGAGCCTTGCCATAGTTGCTGGTGATGAAGTCCTGGAGAGCTGCTGTAGCGATGGTTCCGTCTTCAGCGATGTCCATTGACTCGTTGCCGAACTTAATCTGGTATGTCACCTTTGTATAGTCGGCGTCGCTTGCAGTAGGTGCTGTGATCGAAGCCACCTTTACAGTCTCCGAAGTCACGTCGGCAAGGTTGATAACAGGAACCTCTGCAATGCTGCCAGTGCCAAACTGCACTGTTTCAGGCTGGTCGATGTGCTGTGGTGCGTTCCAGTCGGTGTAGTCGTCGGTGCACGAAGCAACCGACAACAACAGAGACATTCCGAATAATATTTTCTTAATCATAATAGTATTCTGACTTTAATTATTTTTTTTACAATTTTACGATGCTGAAACGGCCAGTAAGGTCGTTGAATGAGATGACATACTTGCCTTCGCCAAGTCCCATGTTCTTGCCACCTGCACCTGCTGTACCGTAGTAGTTGATATCGCCATCGGCATCACCGAAGCCCCAGTTGGTTTCCCATGAGTCTGCAATCTTGAACTTGAACTGGATTGGGTCGCCAGCAGGAACTGTCATTACGTAGTACCAAGCGTGGTTCTCAACGCCCTCAGTGTTGTACGGGAGCATTGGAGTGTCTACCCAATCGTTGAATGAGCCAGTAATCTGGATTGTACCGTAGTCGTTCACTGCACCCTCATACTTCACCATCTTAGCCTCGTTCTTGGCTGTGTTCAAGGTGATAGTGTAGTAACCAGCTTCTGGAGCCAAGATATGACCGCCGTCATCACCGCTACCGTTACGATTGATGATAACACCCTTTTCCTTACCATCCTTACCAGTCAGACCAGTGCTCCAGTCGAATGCAGAGTTCTGAATCTTGAATCCATAGTCGTCGTTCTCCTTATTGTCCTTGTAGTCGCCCGAACCGAAGTAGTTGGTGTACTCAATCTCGCCCGAACCAGTCTTCTTGTCGTATTCGTAGTCAGGAATCATGAACATAGGCAGAGCGTCAACACCGATTTCTGAACCCCACTTAGCACCGAACATGTTACCTACGAGATACCACATGATAGGAGAAGCGTTCTTCAGCACTACATAGTAAGGCACTGCGTTGAACGAAATAACGTTTGAGCAAACCTCAGAAACAGCAACCATCGAAGCGTTGGCAACGAAAGCGCGTATACGAACGTATACCTTCTGCTCGGCAGGAACATCGCTCTCTGCCCAGCGTGTGAGCTTCTGTAGACACTTGGCGATGTCCTTAGTTGGGACGTCTACCTTGCATGATGTCGAAGTCTCGTCGATGGCGATGAAGTCGGCAGCAGAGTTGTCGTCAGCATTGTTGTCATACTGATTGGTGAAGTTGCCTGTTGTAGAGAGCTGCACCTGATACTGTGCCGACAAAGGAGCGTTCATTGTGGTGAACTTAGGCTGCGACCATGTCAGCTGCACCGACGTAGACTTTTCGAGGTCTACCAGAGCGTCGCCCACCGAAGGATTGTTGACCGTGAACTCTGTCGGAGTGATGAGAGTCGGATTTGAGTCCTGGTCGCTTTCGCATGATGTGAACGCCACCATAGTGGCGATCATCATCAGTGCGTATGAAAATATCTTTTTCATAATAATTGATTCGTTTTTATTGTTATTATACTATTGTTATTAGTATCCAGGGTTCTGGTTGCCCTTAAGGTTGGGGTTAGCATTCACGTCGTCGGCTGGCAACGGATAGAGGCAGCGGTCCTTAGAGAAGCCTACGCCCTTCTGTACACCACCCTTGTAGTCCCATACATACTCGTTAGAGTGGAACAATCCGTAGCGGATGAGGTCGGTGCGGCGGAAGCCCTCATAGTAGAGCTCACGTGCACGCTCGTCGAGAATCTGGTTGACCGACCACTGGCTCTGTGTTGCAGCATGAGCACGATCGCGGAGGGCGTTCACATAGCCTGTACCAGTAGCTGAAGTCACACCGCCGTTGAGACGTGCGTCGCACTCGGCAGCGATGAGGTAAGCCTCGCCAGCACGCATCAAGAAGAAGTCGGTGTCGCAGAACTTAGCGTGATGAGGCTGCGAACCTGTAGAATATGTGTTGCGGAACTTGCCTACTGAGTAGCCTGATGTAAATTCGCCCTGCTTTGTCACTACAAGTTCGCGGTCCTTGCCGTAGAGCAGTGCACGGTCGTCCTTAGCCTCGGCTACAGTACCCTTGATGTCGTTAGGAGTTGGGTCGGCGTTCGGGAAGAACTTCTTGACAAACTGAGAGCGTGCGCGGTTGCCCGACCAGAACTCAGATGTGCCATAGTTGCCGTCTACATCCATGTCGCTCTTCCATGTAGAAGCCATGATGAACAGTGTGCAACCATAAGCTGCTGATGTTACACCGTCCTGCTTTATAGAGAGGATTGACTCTGCTGAAGCGCCACTCTCGCCGTTGTCGCCCATGAAGAGCATCTGATAAGGAGAGAAGCCACAGTTGGCATCATAGCTTGCCGACTTGTCGGTGAAGAGCTTGTGCGGGCCGTTGATTACCTTCTCGGCATACTCCTTGGCTTCTGCCCAGTGAGCAGTGCCAGTGTAAATCTCGGCGTTGAGGTAGAGACGAGCGAGGAGCAGGTTGGCTGCATCCTGATCGGCACGTCCGTAGCCTTCCTGGCTGCTGTTGCGTGCAGCAGGAGCTGCGAGCTTGTCCTTGATTTCCTTAAGTTCTGTCTCTATCCATGTATAGAGGTCGGCACGCTTAACCTGCTCTGGCGACTCAGCCGAGATGGCTGTTGCGAACGGCACATTGCCGAATGCGTCGAGCAGATAGTAGTAGTAGAGTGCGCGGAGGAAGCGAACCTCTGCCTCGCGCTGCTCGTTGACACCTGCACACACGTCGAGATAGTGGTTGCAGTAGTCGATACCTGCATACAGACGGAAGTAGAAACCAGCAATCATCGGGTGTGATGAGTCCCATGTACCATAGTCAAACTGGTCGATACCAGGGTCGCCCCAGTTACAGATTGACTCGTCGGTAGGAAGCTCCTGAGTGTTGAAGAGCTGGCGAATGAAACCTGTTGTACCACCGTCAAGACCGTCGATGTCGCAGTCGCCGTCAGGACCTGTCTGACCTGCAAGAGCCATGTTGGCATAGCACTTAGTGAAGAGTGCAGGCTCGTTGACTGTCATGTTGGTTGATGGGTCGATAGGAGTAACATCAAGGTCGCCTACGCAAGAACTCATGCCAGCTGTCGCAAGAATGAGGGCTGCCGCAGGAAGTATATTTTTGAAATATCTGAAGTTCATAATACGTTTACCTTTAAAATGTTTGTTTGCTTAATTAGAAGTTGATGTTCACACCGAGTGTCATTGAGAATGGACGCGGATAGATAGAGTTGTCGATACCTCCGAACACCTCTGGGTCCTGACCTGAGTACTTGGTGATGGTTGCCACGTTGGTAGCTGTCAAGTATACACGGCCTGAGAGTCCCTTGTAGCTGCCCGACTTGAAGAGCTGGTCGAACGAGTAGCCGAGAGTGATGTTGTCGAGCTTCACGAACGAAGCGTTCTCTACGAAGTAGTCGGTGAGCACCCAGTTGTAGGTAGTCCACTTGTTAGACAAGCCTGTAGGTGTGGTGTTCTGCAGATAGCTGAACGAGTCGTCATAACGCTTGCTTGTGTTGACATAGCCTGCCTGACGGTCGTTGAATACATAGTTGCCGAACGAGCCACGGAGATTGAATCCGAGGTCCCAGTTCTTATACTGAGCACGTACTGCCAAACCTGCGAGGTAAGGAGCTGCCGGGCTCTTGTAGCAGTAGCGGTCGGCTTCCGAAATGTTGCCGTCGCCGTTGCGGTCGACTACTACGCCTTCCAATGGCTTGCCATCGGCACCGTAAACCTGCTGATAAACATAGAATGAGCTGGCTGGTTTGCCTACAGTGTGTACCTGGCAAGTGTTGCCAGTACCTGCATCGATGCCACCAGTCTTCACGATAGCCGACTCACCGGTGAGCTCTGTAATCTCGTTCTTGTTGTAGGTGAAGTTGCCTGTCACCTCAAGCTGCCAGTCCTTAGTCTGGATAGGACGAACGGTGAGCGATGCCTCAATACCTTTGTTCTCAAGCGAACCGATGTTTGATGTCACCTGGTTACGGAAGTTAGAACCTGCCGATACAGATGCAGTGTTGATGAGGTCGGTGGTCTTGCGATAGTAGTAGTCTACGCTACCACGAACACGGTCGCGCAAGAATGAGAAGTCAAGACCTACGTTGTATGTGTCGGTAGTCTCCCACTTCAAGTTCTGGTTGTAGGCATCAGGACGTGCCATGATACCATTGTCATTTACGCCAACCAACGGATAGCGACCGTTTGTAGAGTTGATATTCTCGTTGTATGAAGCAAAATATACGTAGTTGCCGATACCATCCTGCTGACCAGTCTTGCCATAGCCGAGGCGGAGCTTCAACTCGTCCATCCAGCTCACGTTCTTGAGGAACTTCTCCTCATTAATCTTCCATCCGAATGCGAAGGCAGGGAATGTTGCCCAGTGCTCCTTGAAGCGTGAAGAACCGTCGCGACGAAGTGTTGCTGTGAGCATGTAGCGGTCGAAGGCTGTGTAGCCCATACGTCCGAAGAACGAAACGATGTAGTACTCCTGCTTCCACTCATTCTTCTTGTAAGAGTTGTAGTCCTTATCGGTGAGCGATGCTATCTGGCTTGCCGACAGACCTGCCTCTGTGCGTGTGTCGCGATAGAACTCATTGCCCCAATACTTCACGTGTGTCCACTCGTAGCCACCCATGATGTCGAAGTGCTGTGTCTTGGCAAAGTCCTTATAATATTGAGCGTATGCAGAGTACTGCAGGTTGTACTTGTTCTCCTTGGTGAAGCCTGAGTTGCCCCATCCGAAGTTAGACGGACCCCATGTTGCATAGTCGGTCTCTTGCTTGCCGTTAGCCCAGTCGCCCGAAGCGTTCATGTGCAAACGCAAGTCCTCAAAACCGTGTACCTTATAGTCAACCTCAATATTGCCAAGGAAGTCGTATGAGTTGGCGCGGTCGTCCTTCTCATTCAACAGAGCCACAGGGTTCTTGGCAGCGTTGGTGTTGGCGATAGTTGGGAACTCGGCAGCAGGCAGTTTGCTCTGATCTCCAGCAGGCTGAGTCCAGCAGAAGTATCCACCATAGTTCTTGAATGCGTCAGCCTTAGAAGATACAGGCTGGGTAGGATCCATGCGCAGAGCCTCGCCTACAGCGTCGTTGTTGGCATACTTGGTCTTGGCATACATGAACTTACCATTGGCGTTCACCTTCAAGTGGTCCTGGAAGAATGATGGCGAGAGGTTGACACTGGCTGTATAGCGCTGATAGTTGCCACCCTTGAGGATACCGTTCTGGTCGGTATAGCCAAGGCTCACGCGGTAAGGCATATTCTTCAAACCACCCTGTACAGTGACGTTGTGGTCGGTAGAGATGGCAGTGCGGTAGATTTCGTCCTGCCAGTCGGTGTTGGCTGTACCCAAGAGTTTGGCAGCATCGCTGTCCTCGCCATAGTATTCGTTGACAAACTTGCGATATTCGTTGCCGTCGAGCACGTCAAACTTCTTGGCAAGCATAGACATAGACACGTTGCCAGAGTAGCTAACTTGTGGCTTCATGTTGCCACGGCCCTTCTTAGTGGTGATGATGATGACACCATTCGAACCACGCGAACCATAGATGGCAGTAGCCGAAGCATCCTTCAACACTGTGAAACTCTCAATATCGTTAGGGTTGACCATAGCCAGTCCGTTAGGAGCACCCTTAACACCCTGGTTGTCCATAGCCATACCGTCGATAACGATCAATGGGTCGTTAGAGGCGTTCAGTGACGAACCGCCACGAATACGGATAGAAGCGCCACCGCCAGGACCACCGTTGCTTGTAGTAACGTTGACACCAGCAATCTTGCCCTGCATCATTTCCTGGGCAGATGTGACGAGTGCGCGGTTCTTCTCATCAGGCTTGATGGCTGTCACCGAACCAGTGAGGTCGTTCTTCTTGGCGACACCGTAGCCGATAACCACAACGTCATTAAGAGTTGTAGAAGAGTTGGCAAGCTTAACTTTCAGATTCTGACCTGCCTGAATCTTCACCGGCTCATAGCCGATGTAAGTGATTTCAATCACTGCCTTCTTGTCGGCATTGATAGAGAAATTGCCGTCGATGTCGGTCACCGCACCAACCTGTCCGCCAACAACCTTGACGGAAGCGCCGATGACTGGCTCGCCGGTCTCGTCTACTACGTTACCCTTCACAACCATCTGCTGCGCAAAGGCACTTGCCGACAGAAACATTGTTGCGCCAAGCGCAGCTGTTCTGATGGCACTTTGGAATTTAACCTGCTTCATCATTGTAGCTTTAATTATTTAATAAATTGTTTGATATTTCGGTTTTTAATTGTCTTCAATATCGGTCTCTTATTGAACTGTGCTGCAAAATTATTATCAAAAATAGTAGGTTGTACACTTCAGAGGCTTAAATATTTGTTTTTTAGAGTGCAAACGTTTGCAATCGATGTAAACGTTTGCACACATTGATGTGCATCAAAAATGATTGTAGCATTGCCAATTAAAAAATATGTGGTAACTTTGCACGCAGAAAGAATTAAACCCAATAACTACTCTTTATTACAAACAAACTTCAATAGAAAGAATAACCCCAAAAAATCGTAAGAAATGCAACCTACAACAATGAAGGATATAGCCGAATATTTCGGCGTTTCAATTGCAACTGTTTCAAGAGCGCTTAATGGCTCGGAGCGTGTAAGCGAGAACAAACGTCGCACTATATGCGAATATGCACGCGCTCAAAACTTTTATCCCAACGACATCGCCAAGTCGCTACGCAACTCGCGACGCAAACCGGTGAAAGTAATCGGAGTCATCGTGCCCGAATTTACACATTATTATTTCTCAACAATTCTTAACGGCATAGAGGCGGCAGCGTCACAGCGCGACTACCGCATCATCGCCACAACATCACGAGAGTCGTACGAACGCGAGGTGCAGCTGTGCCAGATGTTCGAAGCACACCAGGTGTGCGGAGTAATCGTGTCGCAAGCTAAGCAGACTATAAAGTACGACCACTTCCAGTCGCTCATCGACCGCGGCATACCACTCGTATTCTACGACCGCATCTGCACTGGCATCAATGCATCGCTCGTAGTGGTGGACGACTATCAGGGAGCGTTCGCCGCCGTCAGACATCTTGCCGAGACTGGATGTAAGCGCATAGCCTACTATGGCATGCACGGCAACACGGTGCTGGGACGCAACCGATATAACGGCTATCGCGACGCACTGCTCAAGGCTGGACTACAGCCCGACCCATCACTGGTGTACGAATGCGACAACCGTGAGGAGGCTGAGCGCATGACACCCGAAGTGCTAAAGCGCGACGACCGCCCCGACGCCTTCTTCTGCGTCAACGACGACACTGCCATAGGCACACTATACACTGCCAAGCACATGGGATTTGACGTGCCTGGCGATGTGTCGGTGTGCGGATTCACCAATGGCGAGCGTGCCATAGCCTGCGACCCACAGCTCACCACCGTAGAGCAGCGAGGTATCAAGGTGGGCAACGAGGCTGCTACTATACTTATGGACAAGGTGGAAGGACTCTTGCCCAAGGACAAAATAGAGAAGCGAGTAGTGCGCACCCGACTCATTGTGCGCCAAACCACAAGAAGCTAAAAAATGAATTAAAAAACCAAAATAACAATGAAACCAAAACCAAATCTTAGTTTCTGGAAACTGTGGAACCTCAGTTTCGGATTCTTCGGCGTACAGATAGCCTACGCCTTACAGAGTGCCAACATATCGCGCATATTCGCAACACTTGGTGCCGACCCTCATAGTCTGAGCTACTTCTGGATACTTCCACCGCTGATGGGCATCCTCGTGCAGCCCATCATAGGCACACTGAGCGACCGCACATGGTGTCGATTCGGTCGACGCATACCCTATCTGTTTGTAGGAGCCGCTGTGGCAGTGGCTGTGATGTGTCTGTTGCCTAATGCAGGCTCGTTCGGCATGGCTGTAGGCACGGCAATGATATTCGGACTTGTGTCGCTGATGTTTCTCGACACCAGCATCAATATGGCTATGCAGCCATTCAAGATGCTCGTGGGCGACATGGTCAACGAGAAGCAGAAGTCGCTGGCTTATTCCATACAGTCGTTCTTGTGCAACTCGGGTTCGCTCGTGGGATATGTCTTCCCATTCCTCTTCACGGCTCTCGGCATAGCCAACGAGGCACCTAAGGGAGTGATTCCCGACTCTGTAATCTACTCGTTCTACGTAGGAGCAGCCATCCTCATCCTCTGCGTCATCTACACTACATTCAAGGTGAAGGAATGGAACCCCGAGGAATATGCCGAATACAACGAGGCAAATCCAGAGGCAGAGGAGAAGAGCGCCAACTGGATAGAGCTGCTGAAGAATGCTCCGTCGATGTTCTGGAAGGTGGGACTCGTGCAGTTCTTCTGCTGGGCAGCCTTCATGTATATGTGGACCTACACCAACGGCACCATCGCCGACACCGTATGGCACACCACCGACGTAGCGTCGAAGGGCTATCAGGAGGCAGGCAACTGGGTAGGCGTGCTGTTCTTCTGGCAAGCTATAGGTTCGGTGCTGTGGGCAATGGCGTTGCCAAAGTTCAAGAACGAGAAGTTTGCCTATGCCTTGAGTCTTGTCATTGGCGGCATCGGTTTTGCCATCGTCCCCTTCATTGGCGACAAGAATATGCTCGTATTCCCGTTCATGCTCATAGGTTGTGCATGGGCAGCCATGCTCGCCATGCCGTTCGCCTTTGTCACCAACGCCCTTGAGGGCTACGGACATAAGGGAGCCTATCTCGGACTCTTCAATGGCACCATCTGTGTGCCACAGATTATAGCCGCCATAGCAGGAGGAGTAATCCTCTCGCTTGTTGGTTCGGTGCAAAGCAATATGATGATTGTGGCAGGTGTGCTGCTTGTGCTTGGAGCATGCAGCGTACTGTTTATCAAGAAGTGATGTAAGGGGCAACATTCTGCAATTAGATAATGCAGTGACTGTATTCTTGTTATGCAGTAATGTTTTGCGTTTTCATCTGCCATCTGCCACAAACAGACCAGATAACGTTGTAAGTAGTTGATTATAAGCGCTTAGTATAGGATGGTACATTGCCGCAAATCGGCAATATGTACCATCCTATCTGCCATTTATGGGGTGGCATCTGCCATGGGGCAGGGTGAGGCGTATAGATGCCCCCGTACAAGTAGTACTAAGCCCTCGTACAGGTAGTACATGGGCTTAGTACGGGTTGTAATAAGCCCTTGTAGTCCCGAAGGGACGGCATAATATAGGATAGGGCGTAAGCCCTATTTTTAGAGGATTCTCACCTCTTCTCTTTTTCCCTCCCTC
>CAKPST010000009.1 GCA_934183355.1 uncultured Prevotella sp. | reverse complement strand
GTATAGGTACTATTAATTGTTATAATATAAAAAATCCCCTCCCTCCCCGCGCAAAGTGCGGGAAGGGAGGGGAAAAAGACAAAACCTCTACTTCACAAACATGTTCCTCTTCGGCATTTTACTGCCATATTTTTGGCGCAGTTTGGCGAATAGAGCCATAGTGTCCTTTGAGAATTCATGTCCCTTCCAAGTGCTTGTGTTGGTTATGAACACCCAGCACTCGCCGTCAGCATATCGCAGAATAAGGGCAGAAGTGCCAACGAGTGAGCCGGTGCGAATCCACGGACCACGATTAGGGGTGAAGTTCCATCCCAAGGAGTATTGGTGGTCGGGCATCTCAGTAGTCATCAGCTTCACGGCACCAGGCGATAGAACATCGGGCACAGTAGGGTCGCCGTCGATAGATGCCACCAGTCGACACACTTCGGCAGCTGACGCCACCCATGCTCCAGCACCAAGTGATGTAGTGATGTCGTTCTCGCCATAGCAACGTATCACCATACGTCCCGAGTTGTTAAACTCTGGAGCCGGCTCCGAACTGGAGTGCATGTAGTATATCGACTCATTATGTCGGCGGTCCTTCAAGTAGTTGCCGGCGATATGGAAGTCGTAGCATCCTGCAGGTTCGAGCACGTGCTTCTGCATAAACTGCTCGTATGACATGCCCGAGCGCTTCTGTATGATGAGCGACAGCAGTGTGTAGCCAATGTTGCAGTAGCGCTGTGCTGTGCCAGGTGTATATCCGAGGTGGCGGCGTAACACTATACGCAGCAGAGTGCGGTGGTCGGGTGGTGTGCTGAGTCGGTTCTGCTGCATAATATATCGTGTTGAGAAGATGGCATCACCAGCATAGTTGGTGAATCCAGCCTTGTGTCGCAGCAGTTGTTCCACGGTGATGTCATAGTAGCGCTTGTCCTTGATGGAGTTCACGTAGAATGTGTCAGCGAGTATGCCTTGCGGTCCAAACACCTTGTCCGACAGTTTTATCTTGCCCATGTCGCGTAGTTTCATTATGCCCACAGCAGTGACGAGCTTTGAGCACGATGCCATACGCATGATGTGCGACGGTTGCATAGCCACGCCCTTGTCCTTATCGGCAAAGCCAAATCCCCGCGCATATATTAGCGAGTCGTGTCGCATGATGGCAAGTTGGGCTCCGTTTATCTCCCATCGTTTCAGATAACGTCGCATGATGGAGTCCATGGGTTGTAGTTCTGGTTGTGAGCTTAAGTCGTTAGTCAGCGTGTCGTTTAGGTGTACACGATGCGACACTTCGGCTATAGAGTCCTTTACGTGCTTATTGTCGCCCGAGCACGACGAGCATGTGCATCTACAGATGCCCATTATGATGACAACGACAAAGGTGAGGCAGCCCATACAAGACAGCCTCACCTTTGTGCGATATTGTTTTTTTATTCTGTATCCAAACATTATTTATGATAGTCCTTCAATTTCTCCGTTTACGATGTCGATGTTCATTGCTGCCGGCACCTTGGGCAGACCAGGCATGCGCATGATGTTTCCGGCTACAACAACAATCATCTCTGCACCGGCGTTGATAACGATGTCGCGCACGTTGACATCAAATCCTGAAGCCACGCAATACTGTTTTGCATCTGTTGAGAATGAATATTGTGTCTTGGCGATGCAGATAGGGAAGTGTTCATAGCGCAACTCCTTTATCATCTGCAACTTCTTTTTAGCAGGAGCTGCAAACGACACCGACGCTGCACCATAGATATTCTTAGCCACCTTCTCGATTTTCTCCTCGATAGAGTCTTCGTCGTTGTATGCCAACTGCAATGACTTTGACGGATTCTTCTCAATGGTGTCCACCACAAGGTTTGCCAAGTCTACTGCTCCCTCGCCACCCTTGGCATAAGCGTCGTTCTCACCGAAGCCCACACCAATCTCGGCGCAGTAGTCTTTTACTATCTGTATTTCCTCTGGCACGTCGCCTGCATAGCGGTTGAACGCCACTACTACAGTCTGACCAAACGATTGCAGATTCTTGATATGCTTGTCGAGGTTGGCAAGTCCCTTGCGCAGTCCGTCGCTGTTAGGTTTCTTGATGTCCTCCACAGCCACGCCGCCATGCATCTTTAGTCCCTGTGCTGTAGCCACGATGATAGTGAGTTTAGGCTGTAGTCCACTTTTGCGACACTTGATGTCATAGAACTTCTCGGCACCGAGGTCGGCACCGAATCCTGCCTCTGTTATGACATATTCGCCATAGGTCATAGCCATCTTTGTGGCGAGTATAGAGTTGCATCCGTGTGCGATGTTGGCAAACGGACCGCCATGTACTACAGCAGCAGTGTTCTCTGTGGTCTGCACAAGGTTAGGAGCAAGAGCATCACGCAGTAATACGGTGATAGCACCAGCCACGCCAAGGTCCTTCACGGTGAAAGCCTTGCCATCGAGTGTATATCCGAGTAGGATGTTCTCGATACGGCGGCGCAGGTCGTCCTCGTCCTTAGCAAGGCAGAGTATAGCCATAATCTCAGAAGCTGGGGTGATGTCAAAGCCCGACTCTCGTACGATGCCGTTAGCCTTGCCGCCCATGCCAGTTACGATGTCGCGCAGACCGCGGTCGTTGACATCAAGCACACGGTTCCACAACACCTCACGCAGTGCAAATCCGTTGTCGCGGTTCTGATAAATATAGTTATCCAGCAGCGCAGTGATTGTGTTGTGTGCTGATGTGATGGCGTGGAAGTCGCCAGTGAAGTGCAGGTTTATCTTGTCCATAGGGAGCACCTGAGTGTGTCCGCCGCCGCAAGCTCCGCCCTTGAGTCCGAATACAGGACCTAGTGAAGGCTCACGCAGAGCGCAGATGGCATTCTTGCCGATGTGGTGTAGTCCGAGAGCGAGACCGATTGTCACCGTTGTCTTGCCGATGCCTGCCTTTGTTGGTGTTATGGCAGTTACGAGTATCAGGTTGCTCTTCTTCACACGTTCCTCGTCGATGAGTCGTGTTGGTACTTTAGCCATGTAGTGGCCATAGTGTTCGAGTTCCTTTGTAGGGATGCCATACTTTGATGCTACTGTCTCAATCTCCTCGAGCTTGGTGCTGCGAGCTATTTCAATGTCTGTCATTGTAGATATTTAAATATGTAGTGTTTTTAAATAAAATCCTTAAAAAGAGGGTGATAAATGATAGAAAGTATGGAGTGTGGCTGCAAAGGTACGACAAAATAATCAGAAATTAGCAATATGTTTGTGTTATTTGCTTTCTATTGTCCTCTCTTCTGTTGTGGTGTCATGCCAGTGTGCTTCTTATAGTAGCGGCAAAAGAAGCTCACGTCGGCGAAGTTATACTCCCATGCTATCTCTTTTACGCTTTGTGTGGTGCGCTGCAGTTGCATCTTTATTTGCAGTATTACATATTGGTCGATTATCACTTTCGGTGTGTGTCCCGTCACTTGGCGCACTATGTTGGTGAGGTATTTCGAAGATATGTTCATGAGTTGTGCATAATAGAATACGTCGCGTGATTTTTTATAGTCGCGTTCCATCAGCATCATGAATAGGTTGAACAGTTTGCGCACTCTATACGACTTCACTTCGTCTGT
Organism: uncultured Prevotella sp.; assembly: GCA_934183355.1. Classification (GTDB taxonomy): domain Bacteria; phylum Bacteroidota; class Bacteroidia; order Bacteroidales; family Bacteroidaceae; genus Prevotella. Next base: position 34,615 of record CAKPST010000009.1, on the reverse strand, counting down.
ACGATACTGCGGATTGCGTTGCAGATATTCATGAAAACCTATGAAGAAAGCCTTCAGTTGACAAAGCACCAACTGTGGAATGCACGTACATTCCGACTGGTTGAAATACACCTTTAGCAATGCGAACATGTTGTCAATGATGTTGGTCACTACTGGAGTGTCCTGGCGGCAGCGGTCTTCGCGCAACGAGGAGTACACCGTCTGCTCCAACTGTAGGCTTGCTTCGCGAAGTAGCGATGGGCTATATTTCAATATTTCCACGTTGAATGGTTGTGTGTCGCCATCACTTGTCACATCCAACTCCACTACGTCATTAGGGAATAGTGTGATGACAGCTCCAACAAATAGTTGCCAATTCTTGTAGTTCACTTTCATTGTAGCCCTGCCGCCACGACAAATCAGTATTGCTCCGTAATTTAGCACTTGCGGATTGTGTTGCCATTCTTCCAACTGTGATGTGTATAGGCTGGCATCTTGGCTACCTTTAAGTTCGGATAGTTCCATTTTCTTCTATATGATAAGTTCTCTTTTTAGCTGCAAATGTAAGCAATTTATGTGATAAATCAGAACTTCTGTTCTTTTATCGTCCATCCTCGGCGAAATATTTAAAACGTCATGTTGGCAAAATAGCCGTACCTTTGCAGCCGAAAAATTAACTAACACAACATATACATTTGATGATTAGGAAAACAATGTTAGCAAGTCTCCTGCTGTTTGGAGCAACGTCATTGGCAAGCGCCCAACAACGTGCGCTTACCATCGACCAATTATTCAAAACCATTGAGGATAACAACGCGAGTCTGCGGACTGTCAAGTCGGGTGTCGAGGCTGCCAACCTTGGTATAGAGTCTGCCAAGAGCAAGCGGCTGCCTGATGTCGACGCTTCGCTGTCGTTCAGCTATATAGGCAATGCACTGCTCACCGACCGCGACTTAACCAATGTCCACGGACTCTATTCACCACACTATGGCAACACATTCGCGCTGCAAGCTCAACAGGTGGTATATGCTGGCGGAGCTATAAATGCTGGCATCAAGCTCGCCGAACTTGGCAAGCAACAGGCTGAAGTGGGTGTGCGACAGACTCGTCAGCAACTTAGGTTTGTGGCTTTGGGACAATATCTCGACCTCTATAAGATTGACAATCAGATACAGGTGTATGAGAAGAACATTGAACTGACACGCCAACTCATTGCCGATATACAGGAGAAACAGACACATGGTATGGCTCTGAAGAACGACATCACACGATATGAGTTGCAGATGGAGAGTCTGAAGCTTGGACTCACAGCCTTGCGCAACAACCGCAGCATTCTCAATCACCAATTATGCAATACTCTTGGCATGCAGGGCGACCCGCAGCTAATGCCCGATGCCACCGTCATCGACAAGATTTATGCCAAGGATGGCGAGGAGTATTGGCAGAATGTGGGTGCTGTCAATTCGCCTCTGCTCGAACGTAGCTCGAACGCCATACGCATCGCCGAGCAGAAGGAGCGCATTGCCAAGAGCGACATGCTGCCCAAGGTGGCTCTTGTGGCTGCCGATAATTTTGATGGTCCGATAACCTTTGAGCTTCCACCGATAGACAATAATCTCAATGTCTGGTACATTGGTGTGGGTGTTAAGTACAACATCAGTTCGCTCTTCAAGAGCAACAAGCGTGTGCGACAGGCTGCCGTCGAGACTCGACAGGCACGTGAAAACCATGCCGTGCAAGCCGAACAGCTCAACAACAATGTGCAGGCAGCTTATGTGCAGTATCAGCAGACCTACGTGGAGCTTGCCACTCAGCAGAAGAGTGTGGAGCTGGCACGCCAAAACTACGAAGTGATGAATGCCCGCTACCTTAGTCAGCTTGCACTTGTCACAGACATGGTGGATGCCTCCAACCTTCGTCTCAATGCCGAACTCAAGGAGGTGGACGCACGCATAAATATCGTATATGCCTACTATAAGATGAAATATGTGGCAGGCGAAATCTAAGTAAATAATTATAACAAGCAAATAAAGCAATATAAATAAGCAAACAAAGCAATGAACAAGAAGTGGATTAAGAGAATATATAATGTAGTAGTGATTGTGCTCTTGCTGGGAGCTATCGGTTGGTGTGTTAGTCATTTCTATCATGGCAGTGGTGTTGAGTTCACTGACGATGCTCAGGTGTGCCGTCACATCACGCCCATCAATACTCGTGTGCCGGGATTTATCAAGGAGATACGTTTCAACGACTTCCAACATGTCAAGAAGGGCGACACGCTTGTCATCATCGAGGATGCCGAGTTTCGTCTGCATCTGGCACAGGCTGAGGCTGGTCTGCGCGGTTCGCGTTCTAGTTCTTCGGTTGTGTCGGCAAGCATGGGCACCACGGCAAGCAATGTGCAGACTGCGTCAGCTGGCATCGAGGAGGCTCGTGTGGACATGCTCAATGCCAAGCAGGATTTCGATCGCTTTGCTGCCTTGATGAAGAAGGACGCTGTTACACGCCAGCAATACGACAACGCTTATGCTCGTTATCTCGGAGCCAAGGCTCGTTATGAGCAAGCCAACTCGCGCAAGCAGAGTGCTGCCTCGGTGCGCAATGTGCAGACCGAGCAGTTGGGTGGTTCGCGTGCTGGCGAGAGTGTGGCTGAGGCTCAGCTCAATTTGGCTCGTCTCAATCTCTCTTACACCGTCATCGTGGCTACATGCGACGGTGTGATGGGCAGAAAAGACATACATGTGGGACAGCTTGTGCAGCCTGGACAGATGCTCGCACGCATCGTCGACGACAACAATGTGTGGGTGGTTGCCAACTATCGCGAAACTCAGATGCCTGGTGTCGATGTTGGCTATGATGTTGAGTTCACTGCCGATGCCATCCCTGGTGTGGTGTTCCGTGGCAAGGTGGAGTCTTTGTCGGCAGCTGCTGGCTCGGCCTACTCGATGATTCCGGTGGACAATGCCACGGGCAACTTCGTCAAGGTGGAGCAGCGTGTGCCAGTGCGCATTGCCCTCACTGGCGACAACGACCCTAAGTATGTGGCTTTGCTGCGTGCCGGACTCAATGTCGAAACCAAGGTGAAGAAATAAAGTCAAGACAATAGTAATAACTAATGTTGAGTATTTATGGCAGGACCTCCAATCTTACAGGGACCATTTCGTGTCCCTTCGTTCAATAGCTACGTGCCACGTCGCTTGCAACCATGGATATACGTATGCTTTGCATTCGTGTTTCTCATGTCGGGCGGCATATATGGCGGAGCTATGAGTCAGGTGATGGGCGAGTATAGCATGATGCGCGAGGATGTGCTCATGGTCGTTATGTTCAATGTTGTGGGAGTGGCAATGCCGTTCCCATTCCTTTTCAAACTGAAGTTTCGCTACACCAATCGCCGCCTCTTGTTCAATGCGGCGTTTGTGGTGGCAGCGTGCAACTTCCTCATCATGTGGACCGACTCGTTGCCCGTGATGTGCCTCTTGGCTTATTTTGCAGGTTTCTTCAAGTTATGCGGATGCTTTGAGTGCATGTCCAGCATACAGTTGTGGATGACGCCTAAGCGCGATTTCACCATCTTCTTCCCCTTGCTCTATTGTCTTGTGCTTGGCAATATGTTTCTCTCGCCTTGGATTACGGAGCAACTAATATATGTCTATCAGGATTGGCGCATCATCAACTGGCTTATGACAGGTGCATTGCTCACCGTGGCACTCGTAGTCTATGTCACTACGCACGACTTTCATTTCATGAAACCATTGCCATTCATCAGTGTCGACTATCTTGGTTGTGTGCTTTGGTCGGCATTGATGTTGGAGTTCATCTTCTTCTTCAACTATGGCGAACACTACAACTGGCTCGACAGCAATGTGATGCGTATGGACGTGTTGCTCTTTGTCGTCACAGCCTACTTCTGTATACAGCGCAGTCTACACATACGCCATCCATATATTGCTCCGGGTGCATGGAGATACAAGCGGCTTGTCCCGTTGCTCATACTCTTTGCCTTCGTCGAGTTTATGGGCAGCACGCCCAAGGTGTTGCAGACAGCGTTCACCAGTGGTGTGCTCCATTTCGGCACCTTCACCACTAATGTGTTCAATTTTGTGGAGTGGGTGGCATCGTTGGCAGGCTGTCTGTTCTGTCTGTTGTGGATAAAGGTGTTGCATCAGAAGTACACTCGTCTGCTTACAGTCGGCGTGGCGTCTATGGTGGCATATCCAGTGATGATGTATTTCCTCATCGACCCAGGTCTGAACATCGAGGCTATGTACATGCCTATTGCCTTGTTGTCGTTCGGCAATGCCATCTTCTTTGTCACGCTGACGATATATCTTGAGGAACTCATGCCGTTTGAGCATTTCTTTATGGGACTTACTATAGCCGGAATGGTGCGCAATGGTCCCATCTCGACAATGTGCTCAGGCTTGTATAGTTTTGCCCTACGCCATCAGATGGCAGACAATATGGTGCGCGGTTTGCCCTACGACGCTTCCAACTTGCTGATGATAAGCATTCGCCAGCTATATGGCGTAACGTGTGTCATAGGCATAGCCGTGTTGCTGATATTCCTCATGTGGGACATTCAGCCTATACGCAGCACTCTGAAGAAGATGCCGTCGTGGAACTTTGTGGGCAAGATGATGAAGAAGAAGGTGGTTGCAGACAGCGGTTTTTAGGTCGTTAACAAACTTTTATTGCCTTGATTCTGCATTTTTTGCAGTAAGGTGAGCATTATCTCACAAATAGACATTAACTTTGTAGTCGCTAAAAACAACGCTGAATCTGCAATTAAATTAAATAATCTTCGTATGAAAAGAAAATTTTTTATTATGTCAGCCATTGCTGCTGCTGTTATGTCGGCACATAATGTGTCGGCTCAGAACGTCTTGTTCAAGAGCGACACTGCCAAAATCTGCTATCGTATTCCTGCCTTATTGAAGGCTAAGGATGGCAGCATCTTGGCTATTAGCGACTTCCGTCCATGTCGCTCTGACGTGGGTGGTGGTGTTATTGATGTGGTGGCTCGACGCAGCAAGGACAATGGCAAGACATGGGGCGAGGAGCATACGTTGGTGAAGGGCGGTGGCTCTAATGTTCCGTTTGACGTGGCTCATGGCGATGCTGCTGTTGTCACCGACCGCAAGACGGGCGAGATGATAATGATGTGTGCCTCGGGCAACGTGTGGTACTGGGAGTCGACGCTCAAGAATCCTAACCGTGTTGGTCGCTATTATAGCAAGGATGGCATCAACTGGCAGGGTGAGGAAATCACCGACGAAATCTATGGACTGATGAATGGTGCCGTACACAAGCTCTTCTTCACATCAGGACGTATGTGTCAGAGTGCCAAGATCAAGGCTGGCAAGAACTATCGCATCTATTCTGCACTGTGTACCAACATTGGCAATGTGGTGCTCTATTCGGACGATTTCGGCAAGAAGTGGCAGCCGCTGGGCGGTGTTGATGCTCGTCCTACTCTCGATGGCGACGAGGCTAAGGTTGTTGAGTTGCCCAATGGCGACGTACTGTTGAGTAGCCGTTCGCAGCGTGGTGTGGGTCGTATATTCAACATCTACAGCTATTCCAACGCCAAGAAGGCTGAGGGCAAGTGGGCTGACCCCGTATACATCGACAACGACACCTACAAGTCGGCTAAGTGCAACGGCGAGATACTTCTCGTTGAGGCTCGTCGCAAGAGCGACAACAAGAAGACACATGTGCTTCTCTATTCGGTTCCGCAGAGCGACGTGCGCGAGCATGTAGGCATCTACTACAAGGAGCTTGCCTCTGCTGCCGACTACGACAGTCCTCAGCGTTTCAAGTCGGGTTGGAAGACATTCCGTGTTAGCAACACCGACTCTGCCTACTCTACAATGGACCAGCTCTCTAATGGTCGCATCGCCTTCTTCTATGAGGAGACCGAGACTAAGGGTGGCTACGATATGTTGTTCAACACATATTCGCTCGACGATATCACTAACGGCGAATACTCTGCTACAAAGTAATGACTACGTTAATTGAAGCGGTTAATAATTATTTATCAAATTAACAAAAAATATTAATAAGTAATTAACGAATAAATTAACGGTCTAATTAATCGTTAAATTAACGAATAATTAACGGTCAATTAACCGGCATTAACGACTCTGTTTATTTTCTTTGTCGTTAATCCCGGTTAATTATCCGTTAATTTCCCCGTTAATTATTCGTTAATTAATCTGTTCAGCTTCTGCTCACTTGCAATCCCTTCGAGCACAAGCTCATCTCCACGAATCTCGCCTTATCATTCTGCCTATTCTCGTTCAGTATATGTCTAATTCGAGCCGCTGCCTCAACATCCTTAGCCACCATATACAGATAGCCGCCTCCGCCTGCTCCAGGCAGTTTATATCCCAGGCACAGGTCGTCTATCAAGCTTGTTATAGCCTGAATCTGCGGAGGATTAGTGCCACTATCGAGCAACTGGTTTTGCGTCCATGTCTTGCGCACCAGATGTCCCATGCGTTCGAAGTCCACACGCTGAATGGCGTCAAACATCTCCAGAGCATGCGCTTTCATTTCGCGCAACAGAGCCACCTCAGCATTGTCATTGAGGAACATACGTCTCACAATCTCAGCCAATATCGTCTTTGCCGTGCGTGTTATGCCAGTGTAGTAGAGCAGATGACAAGCACTATATTCGGTTTGTGTGAATAGTTCGGAGGGCAGATATCTCACCTCAGGACTCTGCACCATTCCGCGAGCTGTCTGTAGCAGCTTCACACCTGGCAGCAGTCCGCCAAACTGGTCTTGCCATCCGCCACCCGTTGTCAGCAACTGTTCGAGCATCAGCGTGCGTCTGCCTATCTCTGTGCGGTCCCATCCGAGTCCGCAGAAGTCGCTCAGTGCGCCGAGCACCGTTGAGGCAAGCAGCGAACTGGTGCCAAGTCCCGAACCCGCAGGTATAGCCGAAAGCAGTGTCACCTCTATGCCGCATCCGAAAGCCCTTAGCTGTTGCTCAAGACTACCAAACTGCTCCACGCTGAATTGTGGCAAGAATCCGGCGAGCGACAATGCCGCTTTGGGGATAGAGAAGGGCGAACCCACCTTGTTATATTCAGCCAATTCGTCGTATGTGTTTATCACTTCAGTAGCGCCGAGGTCGATGCTGCGCATCACGATATGCGGTTCGGCGCACGGACGAACGTATGTCTGCAACGGCGGCTGACCGTTAAGTTCAATGGCAAGATTCACCACGTCGCCGCCCTCCATCAGACAGAAGGGTGGGGTGTCGGTCCATCCTCCAGCTATGTCTATGCGCACTGGTGAGCGACCCCACACTATCTGGTCGGCATACACCGACATGCGAGGCTGCTGACGGTCGCCCATGGCATGTGCTGTGATGCCCTCACGCAGTAGTGCGAATGCTGTCGCTGCCTCTTTCGAGCCGTCGTCGCCGTTGTTGCGCTTCACCTCCGAACGAAACATTGTGTCGCGCATTCTCTCCATCAGCGGTGCCGAGTCGTCCAGTGGGTCGGGTAGGGCGATGCCAGCCTTGGCATATTTGCGTGCAGTGTCGCCCAAGTCGGTCTGATAGAACACGCTGTGTCGCCAGTTTTTAGCCATCATAGGTAGGTTGACAGCACACAGACGGCTGCGTTGTTCAAACAGGCGGCGCAAGTTAGCCTTAGCGCTTATCTCGTCGGCACTCATCAGTTGAGCCTTGTTGTATATCTTTTCGCCCTCTGCGGCATCCTTGTTGCCGAGCATCCACTGTAGCACCATGCCCATGTCGTCCACATTGTTCACCACAGGGAAGCGACGCTCAAACTGACTCTCGCCACTAAACTTGTCGTTGAATCCGTATGGACGCACCACCCACTCCTTCTCGCCCATAGGCACAATGTCCACACACTGTTCGGGAGCAAGATTTATGGTCCAGTCGTTCTGTGGCACTCCAGTCACGATGTTGTCGCGAGTCAGGTTCCAGTGGTTGCCAATGCACGAGTTTTCTATCCATACATTGCGGTTGTCGTTGCTCCAACGCACGTTGATTTCGGCATTCTGCACAAACACCGAGGGGTGCAGTTTGCGGTCGTGGTGCCATATCTCGCGCTGGTCGTTTACCAGATTCTGTATGGCAAGCATCGACGACAGCAACTCGTGCGACGTGCCGAAGTGATAGAATTCGCCGCCAGGCAGGGGCAATATAGCCACGCGCAACTGGCTGATTTCGGCATCTGCGATGCCCGGATCTGTGCCCAGCGCACATCCGAATGTGCCATACATGTCATAGCAGCACACGTCGCCATGCTCTATGTCGTCGCCTTCTACCGAGTGGTGCATGAGCACCTTGACAGCACGGTCGGAGAGAATCCACACACCGATGTCTGTCAGATAGTAGTGGTCGGTAAGCAGCGAGGCAAGTGTTTCCACCGAAGGTTTCTGTAGCATACACTTCAGTTCGGTGGGTTTCTGTCGCGACGACACAAACACGCCGTGGTCTTTGGCTATCTCCGGACCCAACCACAGACCATAGCACACGATGTCGGCATCCTCCGGAATGGGCTGCAATGGTTGGGTGGCACGTATATACACGTCGCCACTCACTATCATAGTGTTCAGACGCTTAGGCGCAATGTCCATGATGCGTTTATAGAGAGGCACTTGCAGCGACAGCAGATTCTGGTCGATGCGCTGTCCACGTTCCCAGCGGAACACCGGCAGCGGAGTGAGAATCTTGCCCGACGGCGCATACGACGGCAGTCTACGGCTTTGTCCACCAGCATGCAGCAGCAGTCGCTTGTCGGCAGCCAGCCATTCGTCCATCGTCTCGCCCTCAGCATGTTCGGCTTCATAGGCAGCACGCAGCAGCCATGTAGTGCCGCCACCCGAGCCCAATTTGCGGTCTACAGGGTCGTTGGTGCAAAACCATTCATCCTTCGGAAGTCCTGTTATGTCATGAAAACAGCCCACAAGATTAGGGGGCAGTGATAAGAGTTTCTTCATCAATATATATATGTTTTGTTTCTATGTGATTAGTCGTATATATGGAACATGCGCTCCATCATGTGCCACTTCTCGTCGCTCTTAGCGTCGGCTGCACATCCCTGAAACTGAGCCACATGGCTTTCCCACTCAGCCTGTCGCGGCAGAGTGGCGAGTCGCTCCATAGCCGACGTCCAGTCGAAGTCGAGTGGAGCATCCACTATCATCACCAGTCGGTTGTCGAGGATGTATATTTCCATCTCCAGTATGCCCACCGACTTGATGCCATCGCCTATCTCCTTCCAGAAGTGGTCTTTGTCGTGAGCCATGCGATATAGTCTTATCAGTTCGTTGTCGTCGTTTCTGAGGTCGAGAGTCTGCACGTAGCGTTTAGTAGGTTGTCCATATTGCTTAGTAGCATATCCGTTTGTTTCCATAGCCTGTTATATTTTATATGGTTATAATTATTTATTGACGCTACAAATGTAGTCATTTATTTTGTAATCAGAGCAAAAAAGCGTATCTTTGTCGTGGTATAAATTCAAATCAAAACATCTATTAAGTAACATCAAACATTTGCATGAAAAAATCACATTCGCTATTATGTAAATACGCCTTTGCAGCAATGAGCCTCTTTGGTCTTGCCGCAACTCAGGCTTATGCAGAAGTCACCGACTACACACGTTATGTCAATCCGTTCGTTGGCAATGCCGACAACGGACACACGTTTCCCGGCGCATGTCGTCCTTTTGGAATGATTCAGACCAGTCCGGTGACGGGTGGTGTAGGCTGGCGCTATTGCTCGGAGTATGTCTACAGCGACTCGGTGATATGGGGATTCACTCAGGATCATCTCAATGGCACTGGGTGTATGGACCTCGGCGACATCCTCGTGATGCCTGTCACTGGCAAGCGCACACGTGCATGGGATGCCTATCGCTCGGCATACGTCAAGAGTCAGGAGTTTGCCACACCAGGCTACTATTCTGTATATCTCTCTGATGCCAAGGTCAAGGCTGAGCTGACATGCTCGCCGCATGTGGCTTTCCATCGCTACACTTACGACTCTGCCGACTCTACGTCGGTGCTCATCGACCTTCAGCACGGTCCGGCATGGAGCGACAAGCAGTATCACTCGCAGGTGAATCTGTGCGAGACTCGCTGGGAAGACGACAACACTCTCGTGGGTCATGTCAAGAACACGGTGTGGGTGGAGCAAGACTACTTCTTTGTCATCAAGTTCAATCGCCCCGTAGCCAGCCACGTGACACTAGCCAAGGCTTTTGACACAGAGAAGGGCGACCGCATTGTGGCATCTTTCGACGGCATAGAGCAGGGCGAGCAGTTGCTCATGAAGATAGCCATGTCTACAACAAGCATTGACGGAGCCAAGAAGAATCTGGAGACTGAAGTGCCGGGATGGGACTTTGCTGCTGTCAAGAAGGCGGCTCACGACGACTGGAACGGCTATTTGGCTCGCATCGACGTTGACGGCACCGAGGAGGACAAGTTCAACTATTACACATCGTTCTATCATGCCTTGATACAGCCCAACCAGATTGCTGACGTTGACGGCATGTATCGCAATGCCGACGACAAGGTGGTGAAGGCTGAGGGTGGCAAGTTCTACTCTACCTTCTCGTGCTGGGACACCTATCGTGCAGCCCATCCTTTCTACACTATTGTGATGCCCGACCGTGTTGACGGAATGATAAACTCGCTCGTTGAGCAGGCTGAGGTGCAGGGATTCTTGCCTATTTGGGGACTCTGGGGCAAGGAGAACTACTGTATGGTAGCCAATCATGCTGTGTCTATCGTGGCTGAGGCTTATCACAAGGGATTCCGTGGCTTTGATGCCGAGCGTGCTTTCCAGGCTATCAAGCAGACTCAGACCAAGTCGCACAAACTGAAGAGCAACTGGGAGGTATACATGAAGTATGGCTATCTACCCACCGACCTCACCGAGGCTGAGAGTGTGTCGTCGTCGCTTGAGTCGATGTACGACGACTATGCTGCTGCCGACATGGCTCGCTTGATGGGCAAGAAGCAGGATCAGCAGTATTTCTCTCGTCGTTCGCAGTTCTACAAGAATCTTTTCGACAAGTCGACACAGTTCATGCGTCCTCGTCTTTCGGACGGCACGTGGAAGACTCCGTTCAATCCGAGCGACCTCGCTCATGCCGAGAGTAGTGGTGGCGACTACACCGAGGGCAACGCTTGGCAGTATACATGGCAGGTGCAGCACGACATTCCGGGCTTGATAAAGCTCTTCGGTGGCGAGCGTTCGTTCCTCAAGAAGCTCGACCAGTTCTTTACGCTCAAGCTTGAGAGCAATCTCTCTGACGTGACGGGTCTGATAGGTCAGTATGCCCACGGCAACGAGCCGAGTCATCATGTGGCTTATCTCTATGCAATGGCAGGTCGTCCGTCGCGCACACAGGAACTCATCCGTGAGATATTCGACACTCAGTATCGTCCCACTGTTGACGGACTCTGTGGCAACGACGACTGTGGACAGATGTCAGCATGGTATATGCTCTCTGCTATGGGCTTCTATCCGGTCAACCCCGTAAGTGGTCAGTATGTCTTCGGTGCTCCTCAGATGCCTAAGATAGTTGTTCACTTGCAGAACGGCAAGACATTCACCGTCATCGCCGACGGATTGTCAAAGGAGAATAAGTATGTGGACAGCATAATGCTCAACGGCAAGAAAATCACAAAGAATTACATCGACCATCGTGACATTATGAACGGTGGAACACTTGTATACAAAATGACATCAGTGAAGCGTCACGATAAATTCTAAATAAGGTTCGTCTGGATAGGAAGTACGGTCGCCGAACCGTACTTCCTACGTTATAATGAAGTATCCCATACGGCATCGCCGTAGGCGTACCAAATGGGCATATATTCCTTTAATAAGACTAATACTCTTTTTTGTTTTTTCATCTGCAATACTGCAATTTTTACTGAAAAATCCTCCCAACTACTTGATGCTCATGTCATTGCACGATTGCAGTTCATCAGCCTTCAACTGCAATCATCATACATCAACTGCAAGGATTTTATTATGTCGTCCCTTCGGGACTTCATACCATGCCCTTGTACACCTTGTACCAAGCCCTTGTATTATTCGTATCAAGCCCTCGTACACCTCGTATCAAGCCCTTGTACCAAGCCTATCTACACCATGTGTTAAGCCCACGAACACCAAGTGCCAATGAATTAAAGCGCCATAAGATGGAGTGGGGCTATTTGTAGGAGGATGTTCATTGATCTCCAGTTTATTACTTTTGTGCCACTCTCCATCCATATTCACTACTTGCAGTAGCCCCTTCTACTGCAAGCCCTACTGCAATTCTTGAACCCTTTGTGTATCAATATCTTACGCTGATAATTCTTAAATAATTGCAGATTGCAGTAGAAAAACAAAAAAAATTAACGGATAATTAATCGGCATTAACGACTTATGAATCAACTGTGCCAGTTGGCACGGCAAACATTTTGCAATGTTGTTGATTCGTTGTCGTTGTTGTCGTTTAATTATCCGTTAATTGTCTATGTCAATCAGACGTTTAATAATCGTCTATGTCAATCAGACGTTTAATTATCGTCCAATCAATCTATTTAGTCACAGATAGACTGCTTCTTCTTAGCGTCAACAATCTTCTTAAGGATATCCTTAGGAATAGCGTTCTTGTTGATCATGAAGTCCATTGTGTTAGCAACAATGTAGTCCTTAGTCATATACCAAGTACCCTTGTAGTCGCCACTCTCACCCCATGAGTTCTTCACCATGTAGTACTCCTTGCCGTTCTGGTCCTTAGCGATACCATAGATGAGCATGCCGTGGTCGTCGGTGAGCTCCCAGTTGTCGAAGCGCTGCTGGCGCTGCTCAGCTGTCGGAGTGAGCTCAGGAACGGTGCAACCGAGAGAGTCAACGAGGTTGGTGCGCTTTGTCGGCGACATCTTGAGCCAACGAGCCATGTCCGAACCAGAGAGGTTCTCCATCTTCTTGGTGTCGAAGAAGTAAGCAAGACCCTTGCGTGTGAAGCCCGGCTCGCTAACGTCGCCACCCCAAGCGATGGTGTAGCCATTCATAACGGCGTACTCGATAACGCGAGCCATGTCCTCCATCGGAAGGTTCCATGACAATGGGTTGCGCCAGTTGTCCTGCACCTCTACAGCATACTGAGTGTAGTATGGCTTGTGTGTGTAGCTTGTGATAGTCAGATAGTTGTCAAAGTCGATGCCGAGGCTTGCTGCGAAAGTCTTCGGAGTGTACTTCTTGCCCTCGTATGTGAACGACTCTGGGCACTTGCCGAGGTAAGCATCGAGGATACCCTGGAGTCCCACCTTCCACTGACCAGAAATCTTGTCTGCCTTGCTGCGTGCGATGCCAGCTACGTAAGGCTCAAGCTGACCGAAGAACTCGTTGAAGTTGTTGAGTGAGTCGCCATAGAGCGAGCCTGGGAACGGCATTGCTTCCTCTGGGCAGATGCCGTGGTTCTTCAGTACTGCTAATACGTCGTAAGCCGAACCACCCTGTGCAAACTGGCAGTCGCCGTGTAGACGAACCACCTGAACGGCACGTTCCATATAGTCCTTGTTGGCAATGAAAGACTCGCAGAGGTCGTAGGTCTTGCCTGTAGCCTTGAGAATCTCAGCCTCAAAGAATGAGAGTGTAGAGTAGTCCCAGCATGTACCGCTACGGTTCTGGTCCTTTACACTTGTGATTGGGTTAGCCTTGATGGTGGTGAATACTGGCTTGTTCTTGTTTTCAGCCTTCTTCTCCTCGGCGTTAGCGCCAACTGCTAAGCAAGCGAGCAGCGCAAGAGTTAAGATTTTTTTCATTTACTTGTTGTTATTGTTGATTATTGAATATTTGTTCGTTTATGCTTTTGCCATAAATTCCTCCACATCCTTGGGGTGATAGGGGATGCGTTCCTTGCCGATGAAGCGACAGCCGTCCTTGGTGATGAGCACGTCGTCCTCGATGCGGATGCCTCCAAAGTCCTTGTAGGTCTCCAGTTTGTCGAAGTTGATAAATTCGGCGCAGTGTCCCGAAGCCTTCCAGTCGTCGATGAGAGCAGGGATGAAGTAGATGCCCGGTTCGTCGGTCACTACAAATCCTTCCTCCAGACGGCGACCCATGCGCAGGCAGTTGGTGCCAAACTGGTCGAGTCGTGGACGTGTCTCGGCATCGAAGCCCACGTTTATCTGGTCGAGGTTCTCCATGTCGTGTACGTCCATACCCATCATGTGACCCAGTCCGTGAGGCAAGAACATAGCGTGTGCTCCGGCAGCTACAGCCTCGTCGACATCACCCTTCATCAGTCCAAGCTCCTTCAGGCGCTCAGTCATCAGTCGGCATACGGCGAAGTGTACGTCCATGTATTTCACACCTGGCTTGGCTACATCCAGCACATAGTCGTGGCAAGCCTCCACGATGCTGTATATTTCAAGCTGTCGCTGGTCGAACTTGCCATTGACAGGGAATGTTCGGGTGTTGTCCGAGCAATAGTTGTTGATAGTCTCGGCACCACAGTCGCACAATACGAGGCGTCCACTCTCCAACTCAGCCATTGACGGGTTGCCGTGCATTATCTCGCCATGCTGACTGAAGATAGTGGGGAAGCTCACCATTGCTCCGTATGAGTTGGCGATGCCGTCCACCTGTCCACCTATATACTTTTCAGTGACACCCGGTTTGGTGAGTCGCATAGCCGTAGTGTGCATCTTGTAGCCGATGGTGGCAGCACGTTCCAGCTCTTCTATCTCCTGCTGCTCCTTGGTAGAGCGCATCTTCACCACAGCGTTGATGAGGTCGATGCTTGCTGCCTCCTTCTGCTGTACGGGATGTATGCCGAGCAAGTCGAACATCTGTATCTTGGTGTCGTGGCGATAGGGCGGCAAGAAGTGGATGCGGCGTTTCTGTCGCATAGCATCGTTGCAGATAGTCTTGAGCGACTTCATAGGTGCAGTGTTCTTCACTCCCACCTGCTCAGCCATGTCGTGCACGCTGTTCACGCTGCCATACCACACGATGTCCTCGATGTCGATGTCGTTGCCCACGAGGGTCTCGATGTCGTTGTCGATGTCGATGACACCAACAAGACCATCGCGGTTTTGTCCGAAATAATAGAGGAATGTGGAGTCTTGGCGGAATGGATAATATCCGTTTGCAGGGAAGTTGCATGGCGACTCGTTGTTGCCGAATAATATGATGACACCACTCTTTACAAGCTCCTTGAGCTTGGCGCGGCGGCTAACGTAGGTTGCTTTGTCAAACATGATAAAATAATTATGTTAGTTTTTGCAAAGTTACTCATAATTTAACACACGTCAAAACCTTATTGCCTTATTTATATTTTATTATGATAATGTTTTGTGTCATAAATGAAACAATAGCGCTAAATCAGAAACATCAGTGAAATGGCAATATGTAAGATGTGAAAAAATGTTCATGATTGATTGTTGTTTGTCGAAAAAGCATTACTTTTGTATTGACTTAGTATATTGAGAAATCAGAAAAACAAGTGAAAATGATGACATTAGACAGCAATACAGGACTGGTTCTTGAGGGTGGTGGAATGCGTGGAGTGTTCACGAGTGGCGTGCTTGATGGTTTTATGAAGCACGGTCTTTACTTCAATTATGTGGTGGCGGTGTCGGCAGGAGCGTGCAACGGAATGTCGTATATGAGTCGTCAGCCACGTCGTGCTCGTGTCTCCAACATCGACTATCTGGCGCGTTACGACTATATTGGCTTGCGTCATCTTGTCACTCAGGGTTGCATCTTCGACACCAAGTTGCTCTATGACAAGTTTCCCAATGAGTTTATTCCCTTCGACTTTGACACATATTTCAACAATCCGGCGACGTTCGAGATGGTTACCACCAACTGTCTGACGGGTCGTGCCGAGTATCTCTCGGAGCGCAGCGACCGCCAACGTGCCTTGGATGTGGTGCGAGCGTCGAGTTCGTTGCCTTATGTCAGCAAGATAGTGATGGTGGATGGTGTGCCGATGCTCGACGGTGGCATTGTAGACAGCATTCCTGTCATGCACTCCATAGAGTTGGGTCATGAGAAGAATGTCCTTGTGTTGACTCGCAACCGTGGTTATCGCACGTCTGGTCGCGACCACAAAATCCCCAAGCTGATATACAAGAAATACCCTCGTCTGCGTGTGTTGTTGAGCCATCGCCTTGAGGCTTACAACAAACAGCTGGAGCTGGTGGAGCGTCTTGAGGACGAGGGGCGTGTGATATGCATACGACCGGAACGACCGATGGAGGTGACGAGGATGGAGAAGGATACGGCAAAGCTGGAGAGACTGTATGAGGAGGGCTTTGCTTTGGGAGAGAAATTCGCATCTAATTACACTCTCAAGCAATAATTAACGTCCAATTAATGGATAAATTAACGAGTGATTAACGGCTTAATTAACGAAAAAATTAACGGTTTAATTAACGGTTTATTAAACGGTTTAATTAACGAGTAATTAACGGTCAATTAACCGGCATTAACGACTCCGTTTATTGTCTTTGTCGTTAATTCCGGTTAATTATCCGTTAATTATATCGTTAATTAGATCGTTAATTAATCCGTTAATTTTTTCGTTAATTAATCCGTTAATTTTTTCGTTAATTAATCCGTTAATTATATCGTTAATTAGGCGCTAATTATACGTTAGAGAACGGGGTTCATGTTTTTGTCGACAAGATAACAGTCGTTAGTCTCTTCGTCATACATCCATCGTTCGCCCACCAGACTTCTTTCTCCAAAATTTATCAGTAGTCCAATCGGTTTGCGTGTCAATCGAAGATAGTTGCAGAGTTGTGCTCGGTGTTCAGATAGAATAGCAGGTACAGATTTTATTTCAATGATAACATCTCCAACCACTAAATCCATTTTGTATCGTTTTTCCATTTCATGTTGTTTGTAGAAGCATTTGATTTCCACTTCACGTATGTTGTCAATGTTATTATCGAGAAGTTCTAAGTGCAATGCTTCTTGGTATATAGCTTCAGCCAGTGCCCACCTTAATTCTCCATGAACAGTCATAGCGCATCCAATAATCTTATATACCAAATGTTTGTAGTCTGATAGTGTCATAGTCTGATAGTGTCATAAAATTATAATAAAGTAAAGAATACAATCAATAATAAATTAACGGCTTAATTAACGAAAAAATTAACGGCTTAATTAACGGTTAATTAACGGTCAATTAACCGGCATTAACGACCCCGTTTGTTTTCTTGTCATTAATTCCCGTTAATTATCCGTTAATTACTCGTTAATTACTCGTTAATTATCCGTTAATTACTCGTTAATATAATGTGAAGCATGTTGTCTTTACTTCTCCAGCTTCTTCAACACCTTCTCCAGTTCTGCCCAATGCTCCTCCGTCATATCATTCGGCGTGAATATGCTAATGCCATTAGCGCCTGCCTCCATTGACGTCTCCACAGCCTCTGCTATTTCCGACGGCAGCAGTCCCGAGTTCTCTGGGTCAATCACCTTATCCTTGTGTCTCCAGTCGTGGCAGATGAAGATGCCGCTATATAATAATGTGTTCTTGCCCTTGAGAGATTCAGCCTCTTCCTTAGTCACCTTGCCAACCCATCCAGCAGGCTCCATATAGAAGTCGTTGTAGTTCATTGGGAACACAGCGTCGAGATTCCATTTGTTCCACTGCTGGCGCACCATCCACTCGGCATAGCTCTTAGGACCAGGGAACACGTCGGCGCTCAACTTCTTGCCCTTAGCATGTACAGCGTCGCTAATCTGGTTGACCAGAGCAGTGACAGCGTCGCAACGGAACTGAGCCCACTCCTTAATCTTCGACGGGTCGCACACCTTAGTGATGTCGATACCACTCTGCTTCTTGAAGGCAGCCACACAGTCGTCGCAGTAGCAGAAATCAGCCTTGGCATACTCGCCGTTCATGATCAGACCATACTTATCCCACAATCCACGAGCCAGGATGACATCAGCATAGCGGATGTAGTCGAGCTGAACGTAGTCAACCTCAGGAATCTCAGCAATCTGCTCGAAGGTAGAAGTGAGGAACTTCTTCACATCCTCGTTGCGAGGGTCGAGAGTAGTGTAGTAAGGAACGTATGGAGGATTGTCGTAAGCCGACTCACCCAGACGGTTGACAGTGTACCAACTCTTAGGTTTGCCACCAGGAGTCATCGTAGGTACCCAAGCGTGATACTCCAGACCCACCTTCTTGGCAGCCTTCGACGCAGTGCGAATCTTCTCCATGTCCATACCTGCGTTGATGCACACACCCGTAACACCATGCTTCTTCCAAGCCTTGAAGTCGGCGACGAGTGATTTTTCAGTGGCGTTTTCGCCATAGCCAGCCCATGCAAACACTGGCACCTTGTTGCCCTTGGCATTAGCACACAATGCTGTCAATGCCACGGCAAGAGTAAGAAAAAGTTTCTTCATGTTTGTTTGTTTTATTTGAGATTTGTAGTGTTTTGGTGCAAATTTAGAAAAAAAACTTGAATAATACGACATTTCATCTGAAATAAAGTGGATGATGGGTGGTAATTGGGTGGTCTGTGCTTTTATAATAGCAGAATTGTTAAAACATCTATTATATAATGTATAAAAGTCTTAAAAACATACTAAACCTTGCAGTTATGTATATTTTTTATGTTTTGTTTTGATTTTTCTCTAAAAAAATACTGCCGATTAAGATAAATTTATTAAATTTGCAACCGAAATAAGCCAAAACTAATAAAAAACAAATCTAACCATCTAAATAATAATTAAGAAAATACAGTGAGTATAAACAAAATGTAAGTTGAGGATGAATAAAGACGTGACTGAAAAGTCATTAAAGATGGAAAAAACCATGTCTGACACAAGCATCTGAAATTACTAAAATACAATCAAATAATTTTCTAACTAAAATTAACTTCTATGTCAAAACGAGTACAAACGGTCGGTATGATGATGGCTCTTATGGCGTTGCCTACAGGAGCTGCTTATGCTGCTACCTCTCCTGCTCAGACTGTAGCACAGAACGTGCAGCAGAATGCAGAGTGTAAAGGTGTCGTAATTGATGCCACGGGCGAGCCCGTGATTGGTGCTTCTGTAGTTGTGAAAGGCAAAGCAGGAGTAGGCACTGTTACCGATATCGATGGTAACTTCACACTCAAGAATGTAAAGAAGGGTGAAACACTGCGCATCACTTCTCTTGGTATGACCCCAGTTGAGGTTGTATACAATGGTGGCAACGTGAAGATCACTCTCAAGGACGACTCTAAGGCACTTGACGAGGTGGTAGTTACTGCTCTCGGTATGAAGCGCGAGGCTAAGTCGCTTGGTTATGCCATGACTGAGCTCAAGGGCGAAGACCTCAACCAGAACCTCATTAACCCAGTACAGGCCCTCCAGGGTAAGGTAGCCGGTGTCGAAATCAACTCTTCGGACGGTGGTATGTTCGGTGCTTCTAAGATTTTGATTCGTGGTGCTTCTACTCTTAACAAGAACAACCAGCCTATCTATGTTATCGACGGTGTTATCCTCGACAACGGTATTGTAGAGAACGACGCTGACTGGGCTTCAGGTAACCAGAACTACGGTAACGAGTTGAAGAACCTTAACCCTGACGACTTCGAGTCGGTATCTGTGCTTAAGGGTGCTGCCGCTACTGCTCTTTATGGTTCACGTGGTCTTAATGGTGCTGTCGTTATCACTACCAAGAGTGGCAAGGGCAAGAAGAATACTAACGTAAACTTCACACAGACATTTGGTTTCGACATGGTGACAAGCCAGCCGGAACTTCAGAACGAGTATGCGGAGTCGTTCATCCGCAATGGTAATCCTACAGGTAGTCCGTTCAATATGAACGATATCTACTGGACCAATGCTGACGGCTATGCATCATACAAGGTGCTGTCTTCATACGACCAGATGGGTTCAGCATGGGGTCCGTCATTTGCTTACCTCCGCGAGAATGCTAAGGATGGTAAGATAGAAATGTATGATGGCAAGCTCTATACACCGAAGGCATACAAGAACAACTTCAAGGATGCTTACGGAACTGGTTTCTCTACCAACACCAACGTTTCAATATCAGGTGGCAACGACAGAACCTCGTTCTATACATCTCTCTCTTATCGTTACAACAACGGTACATTGCCTAACAACGACTTCCAGCGTATGAGCCTTATGACTAAGGGTTCACACAAGATCACCGACAACATCGAGCTTGAGGCAAGTTTGACATACGCCAACTCTAAGCCACGCAACGCTCAGCCTAACATCGGTGAGTACTTCGTGAACGGTACATGGGATCGTATGTATGATGCTAAGTACTATCGCGACAAGTATAAGGGTAGCCATGGTGGTCTTGCTCAGTCTTCTTATGGTGACGAGTGGGGCTTCGTAGTAGGTCGTGGTATTTGGTGGAGCATCTGGGAGAACGAATACTACCAGAAGGAAACCGTATTCCGTCCAGACCTCAAACTCACAGTAGGTCTTACACCGTGGTTGAAGTGGATTTCTGAGGCTAACTACAACTACTACTTCGTACAGGCAGAGAGCAAGGCTCCAGGTTCTGGCTACTACAACAAGGGTGGTGGCTACGGTATGTCACAGGACCGCAAGGAGCAGATCAACGTTAACACCAACTTTATGTTTGACAAGCAGTTCAACGAGGATTGGCATGCTAACGGTTTCCTCCGCTATGAGTACTACAACGGACGCACAGCATCTATGAGTGCTTCGACAAAGGGCGAGTTCATCGTTCCTAACCAGTTCTTCCTTGCCAATGGCTCTGAGGGCTACGAGGCAAAAGCTGGTATCGGTGGCACCAAGATTATGCACTCTGTTGCATTCCAGGCTGGTGTAAGCTGGCGCGATCAGGTGTTCGTAGACGTAACAGGTCGTAACGACTGGTCTTCAGCACTTCTCTACTCTGACGGACACGGTACATTCAGCTACTTCTATCCGTCTGTGAACGCATCTTGGTTGATCTCTAACTCATTCAAGTTGCCTAAGGTGATTAGCTTCTGGAAGGTTCGTGGTTCTTACGCTCAGGTAGGTAACGACACCGATCCATACTCTATCAACTCGGCATACTCTCTTGAGAACTACACCAACAACTATGGCAAGCCGTTCTCTACAGTGCTTCCGAGCACAACATATAGCCAGAATCTGAAGCCAGAGCGCAAGAAGTCATGGGAAATCGGTACTGATATCCGTTTCTTCAACAACCGTATTGGTCTTGACGTAACATACTATAGAGAGAATACTACCGACCAGATTATGACCGTTGCTATACCTAATGCTTCAGGTTACAACAATGCTCTCATCAACGCTGGTAACATCCAGAACTCTGGTTTCGAGGTTGCCCTCAACACTACACCTATCCAGAACAAGGATTGGCAGTGGGATTTGAACTTCACATGGTCTAAGAACAGCTCTAAGATTGTTGAACTTTCTGACCTCTGTGCCGACTACATCACATTGCAGGGTGCAGCCAACTATGGTAACTACCGTATCGCTTCTGTCGCTAAGGTTGGTGGTTCATACGGTATGTTGATGTCTGACTCTAAGAGATTGATTGACGAGACTTCTGGTCTGCCAGTTTTGGATACAAAATACTACAATGGTTATCTCACTCCTAACTACAAGCGTTCGGGTAAGGTAGAGAAGGTGGGCAACATGGTGCCTGACTTCCTCGGTGGTATCAACACCAATCTCCGTTGGAAGAACTTCACACTCTCTGCAAGCTTCGATATGCGCTTCGGCGGTAAGGTGGCTTCATACAACTCACTCTATGGTACTGCTTACGGTTATACCAAGACTTCGCTCAAGGGCCGTGGCACAAACAATGGTGGTATCGAGTTCACATCTAAGTGGGATGATGTTAAGTATGACGACGGTGTAGTACCAGAGGGTATCATACTCGCAGGTACAAAGATCCGCACTCCGGATGGTGGTACATACACAGTAGGTACTGGTGCTCATGCATCAGGTGAGACCTATCAGGAGCTTATCAACAAGGGAAAGGCTGACTATGTACACGCAGGTGCATGGCACTTCTTCAACAACCAGTGGGGTACATTCACACTCAACGACAACTGGTTCAAGACATTGAACTACATTGCGTTCCGTGATCTCTCGCTCTCTTACATGCTCGACAACAGCATCGCTAACAAGGTGGGTATGAGAAACGTTAGCTTGACACTTGCCGGACACAACCTCGGCTACTTGCTCAACTCTATGCCTAACAAGGAGAATCCTGAGGCAGTAGCAGGTACAACAACTGCTGAGTTCCGTATCCGTCAGTTCTCTGGTGTTACATCAAGCTTCACCGTTACACTCAGAGCCACTATCGGTAAGTAATCGAAGTGTATAAAGAGAATAACTAAAAGAAAAGTTAGTTACTAACAATTAATAAACGACAAGAAAATGAAAAAGATATTTTCTATGTTATTAGCAGGAATGTCTGCCCTCTCATTCGTCAGCTGTGCTGATGATCTTACGGACACCAACATCAACCCTGCCAATGTAACAAAAACAATGCCTGAGGGTATGTTGACGGCTGCTATCAACAAATTCCAGCCTTACGACTACCTTGTATGGTTTTATAATGTGAAATACTTCAACACTTGGAGCCAGATGTCAGGCGGTAGCTATGACACCGACTATACAGGTCAGAAAGAGAATGGTGGTCAGGGTAGCCAGTACATCGAAACATTGAAGTATCGCAACAAGATCCAGGATTATATCAACAATACTGGCAAGGTGGAGGACAATGGTTATCTCGCTGCTACTGGTATTTTGACTATCTACCTCGGCATCTACGATACCGATATGTATGGTTCGATTCCTTACACTGAGGCTTGCCACTACGACGACAAGGGCATCCTCACACCGAAGTATGAGACAGTAGAGAATCTTTACAACCTCTGGATTGAGGAACTCAACAACTACATCACAATGCTTCAGGCTGGCAACCTCAACGCCAACAAGGCTCAGGACGCAGCTTATGGTTGCGACTGGAAGAAGTGGGCTAAGCTCGCCAACTCTCTCAAGTTGAAGATTGCTGCTCGTCTCTACAACAACGATGCTAATAAGGCTATGAGCATTGTTGAGGAGGCTGCAAGCAATAGCGCTGGTTTGATGACTTCTACCGATGACGACTTCCTCTTCTGCAAGGCTACAGAGAAGGCTACAGGTAGCGACGACTATGTTTACGGCACAGTCAATGGTATCTCTGCTCCTTCTGCTTCTAAGAGTGTTATGAAGTTCATGCTCGGTGCTAAGGACCCACGTGTTCGTTTCATCTACACCAAGAACAGCTTCAACTCTTCAGTTGTACAGTTCTTCATCGACAAGGGTCGTTACAAAGACCTCCCAACAGACGTGAAGGCTAACGTCATTCTCGACGAGAACGGCAACTTCAAGGCATGGGGTGGCATGGGTGAACCTTGGGTTCGCTACACTGCTGTACCTATCGTATTTGATGCTCTTGGTTCTCACAATTCTGGTCAATTGTCAGATGAGGTGTACGAAGAGTACTTCAACCCAGGTCTCCGTTATGAGATTAAGGATGGCGACCATGTGAAGAGCTATTCTCCGTTCAGCTACTACTCAACAGAGATGCGTAAGGGTCGTGATCAGTTCACACTCCCGACAGCTATGACTAAGGATGCAGATGGCAATATCGATATGCACATCCTTCAGGACACCAAGCCACAGCCTCTCTACTCTATGTATATGACTGCAGGTGAGGTTAACCTCTACATGGCTGAGTTTGCTTGCCTTAAGGGCGCAGCTATCGGCGGTAAGGACTACAAGGCATGGTATGAGGACGGCGTTCGCGCTTCTGTAGAGGCTTACGACGAAGTTGCTAAGTCTAACAAGATTCCTTACTACTACGATCCTTCTACTCCGGGCATCTACTCATACGACAAGTTTGAGAAGACTATTGCTCTCCAGGATGGTGAGATTGAGGCTATGCTTGCAACAGACAACATTAAGTTGACAGGCAACAAGTCTGCCGACCTCGAGAAGATCTACCTCCAGCTCTTGATGCACTTCAGCGAGCAGCCAGACGACCAGTACGTAACAGCACGTCGTTCAGGCTATCCTAAGGTAGGTTCTACACTGCTTCCTTACGAGACATTCTCACAGGTAGCTCTCTCAGCTATCCCACGTCGTTTCGTAGTTTCTGAGCCAACTGTTGACGACATCATGCACGACATCATCATGGAGGCTTATGCACAGCAGGGCTTCACTTCACTTGGTACAAACAGCCAGGGTGCTCAGTACAACGGTGGCAACGCTCCTCTTAACGTAGAGCGTCTCTGGCAGGATAAGAATGCTCCACAGTGGGGAACTCCTAAGAACTAAGACGTTGTTTGGATGACATGCGCATCCAGATGATAAAATACTAATAAGGAGGGGAGTGGCAATCACTCTCCTCCTTATTCCTTTTTCAAATATACGTTTTCCACATACAAAAATATACAACGAATGAAGGTGAAAAGATTATTTTTGTTTTTTGCATTCGCCATTTGCTCAGTCCTCTCTGTATCGGCACAAGGCGAGCGCATCTTCCTTTTCGACAATTTTGCAAAAGGACTTATTAAGTTCAAGAGTGGTGCTGTCAATGTGAGCATGATGAATTATGATGCCAACAACGGAAAAATGTACTTCAAGCAGAACGAGGAACTGATGGAGTTATCCTATCCGCAGACCATAGACACCATCAAGTTTGGCGAGCGCGAGTTTGTGGGTCGCAATGGCGACTTCGTCGAGTTGTATACTCTCAAGCATGGTGCGGTAAAGATATTGTGGCGCATTCAAAAGGTGCACGAGGGATATGTAGGCGCATTCGGGCAGCCATCGCAAGTGGGAGCCAAGAAGATTCAGTTGCAAGGCAACTTCGGTATGGGTGGCTTTGCTAATGGTGGCATGTACAATGGATCGTCTGGCACTAATCAGGAAGACACCAATGGTCGCAACCTTGACATCTGGAAGATAAAGAACGCCAACACGTATATATTCGTGAAGGATGGCAAGGAATATGCCATCAGCAGATTAAAAAGCCTCTATAAAAAATTCCCTAAGTATAAGAAACAGCTGGAAGATTTTGCAAATGAACATGAACTCGACATGATGTCAGCCGACAAAGCTGTTATCCTCATCGACTATTTGCTCTCGCTGTAATAAAAGTAAATGGGCAAGAGTGAGCAAGGCTCATAAAATAGAGTTCATTGTATAGGAGATACGGTCTCAGAGGTCGTATCTCCTTTGTTTTTATAATATTATGATGTACAAAGTTACGCTTTTTTTTACATATAATGAGATTTTTTGTTTACCTTTGTAGTCAAATTATCCAATGTATTATCTTAAAAACTAATAAATCAAATTTATGCAAATGAAACGCTTATTGAGTTCGTTGTTGTGTGCCGCAGCAATGACGGGAGTTGTGGCGCAGACCACCGCAGCTACACAGGAGACCGAAGAGCAGAAAGACAAGCGCATGGAGTGGTTTGACCATGCCAAGTTTGGTGTTTTCATCCACTATGGCATCTATGCCGTGAATGGAGTGTCAGAGAGTTGGTCGTTCCACAACAAGTATCTGCCCTATGAGGATTATATGAGCCAGTGCTCTGGATTCACAGCCAAGAACTACGACCCCAAGGCATGGGTAGACCTCATCAAGGAGAGTGGTGCTCGTTACACCGTCATTACTACTAAGCATCACGACGGCGTGGCTCTGTGGAACACCAAGTATAGCGACCTCAACACTATCAAGGCTACAGCAGCCAAGCGCGACATCATCACTCCGTTTGTGAAGGAAGTGCGCAAGCACGGACTGAGACTCGGACTCTACTACTCGCTCATCGACTGGTCGCATCCTGACTATCCCAACTTCACACGTACAGAGACACGCTATAATGTGAAGGACGACCCAGCACGTTGGCAGAAGTTCTTGAAGTTTGATTTCAATCAGCTCGACGAACTCAATCAGTATAAGCCCGACCTCTATTGGTTTGACGGCGACTGGGAGCAGGATGCTGAGACATGGAATGCCAAGGGTCTGTCGGAATTCTTGCGCAAGGCTAATAAGAACGTCATCATCAACTCGCGCATTCAGGGCTATGGCGACTATGCCACACCAGAGCAGGGTGTGCCTGTAGTGCGTCCGCAGGAGAAGCACTGGGAGCTGTGCATGACCATGAACGACTCATGGGGCTATCAGCATGCCGACACCAACTATAAGACTCCGTACATGCTTCTGCGCACATTTGTCGATTGTCTGTCAATGGGTGGCAACATGCTCCTTGACATCGGTCCGAAGGAAGACGGAACTATTCCAGAGGAGCAGGTGGCTATACTCAAGGAGTTTGGTCGCTGGAACAAGAAGCACAAGGAGGCTATCTATGACACACGCGCTGGCATCCCAGCTGAGCACTTCCAGGGCTACAGCACACTCAACAAGGCTGGTGACATCCTCTATCTCTATCTGCCGTACAAACCAAATGGACCTATTGAGGTGAAGGGTCTTATGAACAAGGTGAACCGCGTATGGGTTGTTGGTGATGGCGAAATAATCCAGTCTAAGGTGCACAACAAGAACTATTGGAGCGAGGTGCCAGGCAATCTATATATCGACGTGCCAGAGCGCTCACTCGACCCGATGATTACGGTGGTAGCTGTGCTGCTTGATGGACCAGTGAAACTATATCGTGGAGCAGGCAAGGTTATTGAGAGTAACTAAATGTCAAAGATAACAGAATAATATTTTGTTTACATTTTATATGAAATCCCTTTTTATAGCCCTTTCTCTCCTTTTCTCCCTTTCTGCCACAGCAGCCAATCACAAGGAGTATGCAGCTAAGGGCAGCAAGACAATAGCAGTGTTCAGCAAGGAGAACGTACACTACGATCCGTCAAAGTTGGGTGGCTTCAATGCCGCTGATGCCGATGGCGTCATCCGCCTCGTCAATGGTCGTATAATATTAAAGAAAATTCAGGTGCCTCACTATGAGCGCAACGTGAAAGTGTATATCAAGACAACACTTGCTTCCAACGGCGACCGTTGGGACAAGTCGGGTTCGGTATTTGTGCTTCCCCGCAAGTCGGCTATCAACTTGATGTCAATAGCCGAGGGCAAAAACAAGTTCCCAGCTGTCGACTCCACAAAGTATGAGAAGTTGGTTGGTGTAGTAGCAGGCAAGGACTATCTGCCTACTGTGGAGCTGATGCGATTCATGACACCATTTGGTGTGGGCTACTACAGTGCCAAGGACAACGCGCTCTCGGCAAAGCGTCGCCCAGTATATATCGACAAGTGGGCTGACTGTGTAGAGTGGCAGCAGGACATCACCGACCGCTACTCAGAACTGGAGGACGAGGCTTATGTAGGTGTGTTCATCGACACATGGACAGAGCAGGGCTATCTTGCAAGTGTTGAGTTGCAGTTTAAGGAGAGTCCAATCAGTTGCGATCGCATGCAGCGCACCCGTGTGCTCCCGCTTGTCAACACCGTATACTACATCGGTCAGGAATATCCCGACATCTTCGCTCGCAAACCGCTTACCACCGACTTCAACTTGCCTAAGAATGCCAAGAACGTGAAGCTGAAATACATTGTTACAGGTCATGGTGGACACAATGGTGGTGACGAGTTTACACAGCAGGAGAACGTTCTCTCTGTCGATGGCAAGCAGGTATATCGCTTCATACCGTGGCGCGACGACTGCGCCTCGTTCCGTCGTTTCAACCCAGGCACTGGTGTATGGCTCGAAAAGCGTGTAGCATCGTATATTGGTGAGGACGGCAACTACACAGAGAAGGAGGTAGAGGAGCCAGTTGGTTCATCCGACTTCTCACGCTCTAACTGGTGTCCGGGCTCGGATGTTGTGCCAGAGGAAATAGCGTTGGATGGCATAACAGCCGGAAAGCATACGCTGACGATAGACATACCGAAGGCGCAGCCGGTGAAGGGCAACGAAATGAACCATTGGCTTGTGTCGGCTTACTTGGTTTGGGAAGAGTAAGAAGACAAGAACTTATTGACTAATTAACGATTAAATTAACGGGATAATTAACGGTCAATTAACCAGCATTAACGACTCAGTTTATTTTCTTTGTCGTTAATGTCGGTTAATTACTCGTTAATTATCCGTTGATTTCATGGTTAATTAACCACCCCGATTTACTTTTTGGATTATTATTCTCAAAAAGTCACGCAAAATCTTTTTTCTTTTATCCCTTTTGTGTAACTTTACCAAAAATATACGGCAAAGCCGTGTCAACAACCAATCAACGATTAATAATGTATCAGAAATTCATCATCAACCAAGACGGCGTGCTGAAGTTTGGCAATGTCTATCTGCATCGCTACCTCCTTGACCGAGGCGAGCGCTGTCCCTACGGCGGTGGACTGTGGAAGATAGACGAGAAGCGTGGGGCAATAGTGCTATATGGTAGGTCGTTCGACTTCGGACTGCCCGACTTCGACTTCCTCAAACGAGTAGACTGGAGTTATCTCGGTGGCAAAGAGCACCCACTGCTGTATGCACGACACTGGCCCGACGAGACAGAGGTGGAGCCAGTGATATGCAAACAATGGTAGACGACAGGCACGAGACTCATTCTAATACTTCAACAATTTACATTCGAAAATGAACAACAATAATACAAACGGCAATACCCCAAACCCACAGAATTTTGAACAGATATTTCACGACGACCTCTATGGTTATCTCAAGTCGATGGATATGGTGGACGAGCGACTGCCCGAAGCACCCGACCTTGAGGAACTGTGGCCACAACTCGGACAGAGCTACATCAGTGACGGCATTCGCGAGTATAACACTGGCTATCCGTCGGTGGCACTCGGATGGATGATGTTCGTCGGAATGGCAGTGGCTAAGTATTGGGATGTGGAGTGGGAGATATATAGCAAGGTGGACGACCTCTATCTCTATCTGCGCGACCGTATCGACTACGACCACATGGACGACTATATTCTTGACAAAGTGCTCTGTCTGGATGCTGAAAGCCGTGCTAAGGTGAACGATGTGGTGGCAGAGAGTGCGTCGCGCACATACAGCAAGATAAGCCACATGCACCTCGAAGAGGGTACGGCAGATGCCTATCGCGCTTTTGTGGCAGCCCTTCATCAGATGTATCTCATGGGCATAGCAGTGGAGCTGAAACTGCTAGGCTATCACATGACAAAAGTAAACTGATTATCTAAAACCTCTAAAACGTATATACTATGGACTACTTATTGCAACACCTATGGACAATATGGGCAGTGGTGGCAATGCTCTGCCTAATATTAGAACTCTCGTCGGGCGACTTCTATGTCACCTGCTTCGGCATCGGAGCACTCTGCGCTCTCGTTGTCTCGCTGTTTGCCGTGCCATTTTGGGCACAAGTGATAGTATTCGCGGTGTTCTCTGTATTGTCTATCTACTTCCTTCGACCGCAGCTTGTGGCGTTGCTCCACCGCGGTGCCAGTCATCGTGTCAGCAATGTCGACGCCATCATAGGTAGAGTGGGTATTGTGACAGAGACCATAAAGACTGGCGACTATGGACGTGTAAAGCTCGACGGCGACGACTGGAAAGCACAGTCGGATGCCACTGAAGACCTACCCGTAGGAACCAAGGTGCGCATCATTGGCAGAGAGAGCATTATCATCAGAGTGGTTCCTAACGACAGTAATCAATAATCATTAACAACTAAATTTTTATAACCATGGAGTTCATGACAATCTTCCTTATCGCACTTGTAGTGCTTGCCATCGTTTTTGTGAAGATGGCAGTAGTGATAATTCCTCAGAGTGAGACCAAGATCGTGGAGCGTCTCGGCAAGTATTATGCTACGCTGAGTCCGGGCATCAACATCATCATCCCGTTCATCGACCGTGCCAAGACCATTGTCACCATGTATCGTGGACGCTATGCTTACTCTACAACTATCGACCTGCGTGAACAGGTGTACGACTTCGACAAGCAGAACGTTATCACCAAGGATAATATTCAGATGCAAATCAATGCGTTGCTCTACTTCCAGATTGTCGACCCGTTTAAGGCTGTATACGAAATCAACAATCTGCCTAACGCTATCGAGAAACTAACACAGACCACTCTGCGTAATATCATCGGTGAGATGGAGCTCGACCAGACACTCACTTCACGCGACACTATCAACACCAAACTGCGTGCTGTGCTCGACGATGCCACCAACAAGTGGGGTATCAAGGTGAACCGTGTCGAACTGCAAGACATCATTCCACCGTCAAGCGTGCTCCAGGCAATGGAGAAGCAGATGCAGGCAGAGCGCAACAAACGTGCTACTATCCTCACTTCTGAAGGTCAGAAGCAGGCTGAAATCCTCAAGTCGGAGGGCGAGAAGACTTCTACCATCAACCGTGCCGAGGCTGCTAAGCAGCAAGAGATTCTACATGCTGAGGGTGAGGCGCAGGCTCGCATACGTAAGGCTGAGGCAGAGGCTATCGCTATCGAGAAGATAACAGAGGCTGTGGGCAAGAGCACCAATCCAGCCAACTATCTGCTCGCACAGAAGTATATACAGATGATGCAGCAACTCGCAGAGGGCGACAAGACAAAGACAGTGTTCCTGCCGTTCGAGGCTACAAATATGTTGGGTAGCTTGGGAGGAATAAAGGAGTTGTTTAAGGAGCAGTAAACACCCCTGGGTAATAGAACAACAACATCGACAACGATTCAACAACTATAATTATAT
Organism: uncultured Prevotella sp.; assembly: GCA_934183355.1. Taxonomy (GTDB): domain Bacteria; phylum Bacteroidota; class Bacteroidia; order Bacteroidales; family Bacteroidaceae; genus Prevotella. The sequence goes on along the minus strand of CAKPST010000009.1, from coordinate 3,897 downwards.
GTGAGCCGTGCCAACCGGCACGGCTAAGGCTTTTACTTAAATAGAAGGAAAATAATGAACATTTGTATATTTGTCGGCGCACGCCCCAATTTTATTAAAATCGCCCCGATTGTAAGAGTTATTGACAAGGCTCACTCAGAGGGTAAGGATGTGAATAGTAGTCTTGTATATGCTGGTCGCGAGGACGACCCCACACTTGAGCAGTCATTGTTTGACGACTTGCAGATGCGTCGTCCCGACGTATTCTTAGGTGTAGACTGCGAGAACCTCAACGAGCTGACTGGTCAGGTGATGTCGGCTTTCGAGCGCTATCTGCAAGAGCATCCTACCGACACTGTCATCGTCGTTGACGACCTTGCCTCAACAATGGCGGCTGCCATCGTCACTAAGAAACAGGGCATACGCTTGGCGCATCTCGTAGCTGGGACACGCTCCTTCGACATCTCTATGCCTAAGGAGATAAACCGCCTCGTAATTGACGGACTCTCCGACCTGCTCTTCACTGCCGGTATTGGCGGCAATAGTGCAGCAACACGTGAGGGTGCCGAGTCGTCCAAGATATATATGGTGGGCAATATTCTCATGGACACATTGCGCTACAACCACCAGCGTTTTCAGCGTCCTGCCGTTATGGACGAGCTTGGTATCGCCGAGCGCAAGTACATCGTCTTTACACTCAACCGCAAGGCGCTCATCTCTAATACAGACGAGTTGCGTGCCCTGCTTGTGAGCCTTGTGTCACACTCTGGCGATGTGCCCGTTGTGGCTCCTTTGCGCAAGTTGGCTGCCGATGCAGTCAAGAAGATTGTTGCTGAGAATCCGCTTCTCTTTGAGGGATTGCACATCATCAGTCCGCTTGGCTACTTGGAATTTGGCTATCTCACATCCAACGCCCTCGGCATCGTCACCGACTCAGGCAATGTGGCTGAAGAGGCAACATTCAACAGCGTGCCGTGTATCACACTCAATAGCTACACCGAGCATATCGAGACGGTGAAGACAGGCTCAAACGTGCTTGTGGGCGAAGACCCCGTGCTGCTGGGCGAGGAAATGACTCGTATGGTGAACGGCGAGTGGAAACACTGCGGCATACCCGAACGTTGGGACGGTAGGTCGGCAGAGCGAATTGTACAGACATTGGTGGAGTAAGAAAACTCCACCCCCATTTAATTTTTTGCTTATGAACAACAAATCTCTTTGGTGCTCTGCGCTGATAGCCCTGAGCATCGTAGTCCTTGGTTTCTGCATCAAGGGCGGTATCGACAATTTTGCCAACAAAGACCGCAAGGTCTCTGTGAAAGGTTTGGCTGAGAAGGAAGTAGACGCCGACAAGGTGACGTGGCCTATCGTGTCTAAGGAGATAGGCAACGAATTGCCCGAACTCTACACTCGTCTTGGCAACACGCAGTCTACTATCAAGAGGTTTCTCATTGCCAACGGCATCAAACCCGAGGAGATAAGCGTCAACGCACCGAGTGTCATCGACCAGAATGCCGACCAGTACAGCGACAACCGCCGCGCTTATCGCTACAACATTACGTCGATCATCACCGTAACATCAAATAATGTCAAGTTGGTGCGCTCTATCATCGCACGTCAAGGCGAGCTCCTCAAGGAGGGTGTAGCTATTGTAGACGGAGGATACGAAAATCAGATTAAGTATGAATATGTGTCGTTCCGCCAGATGAAACCCAAGATGATGGAGGAGGCGATAGCCAATGCCGAGAAAACAGCAGAGCAGTTTGCGCAGAATTCTAAGAGCAAGCTCAACAAGATTGTGTCGGCAGACCAGGGACAATTCTCCATCGAGGATCGCGACCAAAGCACCCCATATGTGAAGAAAGTCAGGGTAGTTACCACAATAGTTTATTCGTTGAAGGATTAATAAAAAAGTATGCAACCACGACATAGAGACAATTTTCAATTCCTCACTCAGGCACCCGTGTCGCGTGTCATCTTGACGATGGCAGTGCCCACGATTGTCTCTATGCTCGTGACATGCCTCTATACTATTGTCGATACCTACTTCGTCGGTCAACTCAACACTCAGTCGACGGCGGCAGTAGGTATCGTCTTTTCGTTGATGTGCCTCATTCAGGCAATAGGTTCGTTCTTTGGACATGGCAGTGGCAGCTATATGTCGCGCGAACTTGGCGCACAACGCACTGATAATGCCAAGTCGATGGCAGCCACAGGGCTTGTATACGCCTTGGCGGCAGGTGTTCTTATTGCCGCTTTAGGTCTTCTTTATGCCCAGCCACTGTCGTTATGGCTTGGCAGCACCCCCACCATACTTCCTTATACAGAGCAATATCTCACAATCATATTGCTCGGTTCGCCCTTCCAGATAGCCTCCTTCACCCTCAACAGCCAGTTGCGCATGCAGGGTAACACACGTCATGCCATGTGGGGCATTGTCAGTGGTGTATTGCTCAATGTGCTACTCGACCCATTGCTCATCTTTGGTTTCTCTATGGGGTTGCGTGGAGCAGCACTTGCCACAGTGTTGGGACAGGTGGTTAGTTTTCTCATATTATATTTAATGAGTTGTAGACACAGCACAACAGGAGTTGGTCTGCACCTCCGCGCCTTCTCACCACGTTGGCATTATGTGCGCGAGATAGTGTATGGCGGTTCGCCGTCGTTGTCGCGTCAAGGCTTGGCAAGCATCTCCGTAGTGTTGCTCAATCTCGCCGCTGCCACCTATGGCGATGCGGCAGTGGCAGCTATGTCGATAGTAAGCCGAGTAACTATGTTTGTAATGTCAGTGATAGTGGGCTTGGGACAGGGCTTCCAACCCTTCTGCGGCTATTGTTATGGAGCTGGATTGTATGACAGATTGCGTCATGGTTTCTGGTTTACGGTGCGCACAGGATTTCTGTTCTTGCTGCTCGTGTCAGCAGTAGTGTTCTGTTTTGCCGAACCCACGATAGCCATATTCCGCAACGACCCCATCGTTATAGCTATTGGTAGCACAGCCCTTCGATGGCAACTCGCCGTCTATCCGCTAAACGCCTATATTATGACTGGCAACATGATGCTACAGACCACACGCAAACCATTGCGAGCCAATGTGCTATCCTCGGCACGCAAAGGTCTTGTTTTTATTCCATTCATCCTCATCCTGCCCCATCTCTTTGGGTTGATGGGAGTAGCGATGTGTCAGGCAGTGTGCGATATAGTGACATTTCTCATAGCCATTCCTATTGTGCGTAGTGCATTCAAGGAAATGCATTCATAGTATTTCTGGGGAAACTAAGATGTTGCGTATATTTATTTACAAAACTTACTAATTATTACATTTTAATTAAAATAACTTTAAAATAGTAAGTAAAATAATATGCAACGCTTGCATATTTCGGTAAAAAGATGTATATTTGCAATATCTTAGTTAGATTAAGGATGTAGTCTCACATCCCCAAATGGTGATCTTAAATGGTTGGCGAGAGACACCGACCAGAATAGGAGGATATTATGATAAGAACAACTAAGAGAGCCTATGACTTTGAGTCGTACGAGCTTGACAACGTCTACAATGAAGACGACGACCGCTACATTCGTGTAGATTCATCCATTTGGTACAATTAACCTTCGGTTGCCAGTACGTGTTTGAAAGCCCCTCGGCAGCCTACATTTTCAAGGCAGTCCCCGTAGAGAACGAATGCGCCAAGCTTAGCACTCGCCCTCTATGGGGATTTCTTGTTTTCTATTCACTATAGCGTTGAAATTTTCATTATTTTTAGGTATTTTACACAGTTTATAATAATGTTACCTTTGCAACCTAATATTACGATAATTATTATAAACCATTTAAAAGTTAAAAAAACAATGAAGATTTTTAAGAATTTCATCGGTCTCGCTGCCATGGCACTCTGCCTCGGTTTCGCTTCTTGCGGC
>CAKPST010000008.1 GCA_934183355.1 uncultured Prevotella sp. | reverse complement strand
GAGTGCGGGGGAAGGAAGGGCAGTTTTTTATATATAATATGTTAGTAACAACTATAAAAAAAGAAAGAGAGTGAGACGCTTATACGCCCCACCCTCCAACAATAATTTTCTAAAAAATCTCAAATACTATAGTCTAAATCTCATTACTTGATAACTACCTTCTGCGAACGGATTACGCTACCATTCTGCATCTTAACAAGGTATACACCCTTAGCAAGTGAAGTTGTAGCGAATGTTGTAGGATTAGCAAGATACTTCACTGTTGCACCAGCTGCATCATAGATCCAAGCCTTGTCAACATTTTGGAAGTTGATCTGACCTTCCTCAACCTCTGCCTTAGAAACCTCACCCTTTACAGAAGTGATACCAGTGCTTGTACCAAGACCTTCTGGCTCATCAGCTACACCCTGGTCGTGAATGTCAGCAGGAGCAGGACGCTCTGGGTTGTCACCAGTAATCTCTACACCGAAGTCCATAGAGAAGCCCTTGTTGTGGAGACCAGTCGGGAGGAAGTCACCTGCAAACCATGCGTCAGAGAAGACGATACGCAGACGGCTCTTACCTGTAACTGCATCCTCTGGGATAGTGAATGTGCAGTCGATGCCTTCTGTCTCAAACTCTGGAGTAGCCTTACGAATCTGACCTGCGAAGAACAACATCTCACCATTCTGAGGATCGTCAGAAATCTTGGCAGGATTGAAGGTATGGTCACCGTTGAGGTCAATCCATCCACCTGCGAAGCAATAACGCAGACCGTCTGTCTTCTTAGCGCCATTGTAGGTAGCATTACTTGTATCGAAGCACTTGATACGGAGAGTTACAGTCTGACCCTGCTTAACCTTGAGCACCTTGTCGGTCTGGTTGTCATACTGAGTACCATCGAGCACTGGATGATCTGTATGGTAGTCGAGGTTCTCGTCAGCACCAGTTGTTGTAACGTCTGTTACATAACGCTGCTGGCGTGCGATGTCTGCACCATTACATGAAGGATTCATCTGACTGATGCCATAAGAGTCGTCCTTCTTGTTAGGCAGATTGGCCTGGTTGCCACGTGCAACCTGCACCCACTTAACTTCTGAATAGGTCTTGAGGTCGGTAGAAACCGCACGAACACCGATAAACGGCTCGTCGTCAGCACTTTCGAAGTTGATGTCGCTGATAAGGTTAGCCCAAGAAGTAGTACGGCCAATTTCAGAAACCTTGCCCTTCTCACCATTCTTATAGAGCACCTCGAAGTGGTCGATGTTAGCCTCGTCGTTATAAACAAGACCCCAGTCGGCACGCTTAACAGCCTTTGCATCAACATCCCAGAATACCTTAGCTGTGAGGCTTGTCTTGGTCTCATCCTTCACCTCAACAGTGAGGTTATTGATAGCAGCTGGAGTAGCCTTTACAGCGTCATTGATTTCGAGCTTACCAACATAGAGTTTGTAAGCGTCGTCGTTACCCTTAACACGCAGACCGATATGTTTAATAACATCGCTCTGGCTCAAGCCAGCGAGACTGATTTGCTTCTCTTCCCATGTAGCACCATTAAGGTTGCCAACAGGAGCCTCTATCCATGTGCCGTCACCCTTCTCTATAATAACGTAGAGGTTAGAAGCGTTAACACCTTCCTTACCGTTCTTTACAGCAATCTTAGCGTATGCGTTGCCCGCAGAAACGTTGAGATCAGTCTTGTAGAGTACGATGTCAGAACCTGTAGAAGTAGCCTTACCCTGAAGCAAGAGTGAAGAACCGCCAGTATACTGATCCATGTGTGTGAACGAAGCGTCGATATCTGTGTTTACAATCTTAGTTTCTGGGTTAACAATGAGCCAACGGTATGTAGGAACTACATCCTGATTTGCCATGTTATACCACGAGCCTGCTGTCTTCTTTCCCTTGTAAGCATAACGATCGCCGTTACCGAGGTTGAAGCCTGTAGCAAACGGAAGATTACCAGTGATGCTTGTGCGCTCAGGAATCCATGTTGCGATACCAGCGAAAGTAGACAAAGGCTTTTTCTCACCTTCCTGCTCCCAATTATTGCCATCATCACTAACTTCAGGACGGTCGAGTGGATTGCGGTTGCCACCTGACATAGCACGCTCGAGCAAATGCTGATAGTTGCTCTGACGTGAGTAAGAGTCGTCACCTGTATTGAAAGACCAGAAACGGCTTGTATCATGCTCACCCCAAAGGCAGATACCTACCTGCTTTGAATACTCGTCTTCATTAAGACGGCTCCATCCACGGTTCATGCTCACAATCCAAACACCTGCATACAAACCATCTGTTGTACCCATAGCATCGATAGCTGTCTGTGCTGATGAAGACATATTGTAAGAGAAGTCGCTCGCAGCATAATTAAGCATGGTGTCGTGTGTACGACCATTCTTATTGCCGAACAAACCACCTACGTTCCATTCATTCAAGTAGCTTGCACTTGTATAGATACCAGTGTGGAAGTTGTTAAAACCATTCTTCTCAGCCAACTTGTGGAGAGCCTGATGGAAGTTTATAACATCTTCATTATTATAGCCAGAATCCTCCCAGTTGTAGTTGATACCATCGAAGCCGAAATACATGAGACAGTTGATAACAGGCTCAACATACTTAAATGTGCCATCCTCATTCTTTGCAGAAAGGAACGACATCCAGTCACCTGCTCCTACACCACCAGGATTGCCAGTTGTATCGAAGAACTTGATACCACTATAAATATCTGTACCATTCTTGTGGGCTGCGTCAGTCCATGCAGCAGGAGCCGAGAAGAAACCATGGTTCCAAGATCCGAAGATATTAGTGTAGTTCCACATTGAGAATACATCGCTGTCGAACTTAGAAGAAGGCTGACCAACAGAGTTTGCCTTACCATAATCCATAGGGATGTTCATCCAGAGATTACGCTTCTCGTATGTATCCTTAACAAGACGGTTAGAACGACTGAGGATACCCTTGTTGCGCACGTGCGAACGGATGAAAGCGATGTCGCTCTTTTGGATACCTGCAGCAGCAAATTCAGAGTCAGTTGGATACTTACGGCCGTTCATGAAAGCATCATAGAACAACTTGATGAGAGTCTGATCATTGAAACCGCTAAAGTCGTAAATGGCCTGATTTGTATCAGCAGCCACTGCTTGTGCACTTGGCCATGATGCCATAAAGGCAAGAGCAAGTGACGGTAGAAGTACTTTTTTGTTCATACTTTTAGGTTTGTTGATTTGTAAATGGTTTATTAGTAATGTATTTTTTTTATTGTAGGAGTAGATATCAAAAGGCTCTTATACCATTTTGACACTACTCCTTTTTTAATTTTACATCTTTGATGTCGTGTCGTAAGCTACTTTTTTTTTAGAAGTTAGGACCTATAACATCCCACCAGAGGCGAGTAGACTGAAGGTCAGGACCATCAAGAGCTGGCAAACCAGTTTTCTGAAGGTCGTCTACAGTCTGTGGATCATCTGACGACCACGGCATACGGCGGATGATATTGTTAACACCCTGCGAACCGTCATTATTAACATCATTCTCAAGACTGCCGTCTCCATCCTCTACATTGAGTACGGGGAAGAGTTTCGGATAGCCAGTACGACGAAGATCCACCCATGCCTCATAGCTATATGGGAACGAAGCAATATACTTCTGAGTAATAATCATCTCAAGCTTCTTCTCCTGACTCAGACTCTCGTCCCACTTTACACCAATAGTTGTTACACTTGGCTGGTCGGGAGTGTTGCCTGTCGGATCTATATAAGTATAGTCCTTTGCCTTCTCAAGATTCATGTATTCGTCTACATACTTAGAATAATTAGATCTCATCATGCGATCTTCAAGTCCTGCATACTTGATGCCCTGCTCGTAGAACTGCTTGGCTGTGCCACCCATGTTCCATCCACGGAGAGCACCCTCTGCGCGAAGGAAGCATACCTCCGAAAGCTTCATCAAATACAATGGAGGCATTGACTGACCGAAGGCTTTCACACTGATGCTACTCATTGCAAGATACTGGTTTGAACTAGCTGCCTGTCCTATACCAGGTGTAGTGCCTGCACGCATACCGATGATATCGGTACCAGTAGGAGTTGCCTTTGGAGCTGTTGAGCCAATATCTTCACCTGTATTGTTAATAACACCACTGTTTTTATCAAACAGATACTTCAAGTAAGGATGGTCAAGGCTCTTGAGCAAGCTCACAAACGAAGCGTTTATACGAGTATCATTCCAAGACGAAGCAATTTCAACAAGTGGGTGAGCCGAACCGAAAATCATTGGATATGCAGCCACCTCGTTGTCGGTATCCTCAATAACTCCGCTGGCTACAGCCTCCTCAGCCCAAGCCTTGGCAGTCTCAGGCTCTACCTTAGACATATGGATAGCCATACGCAACTTCAACGAGTTGGCAAAACGCACCCACTTGTCCATTGTCTCATAGTAGCCACGAGGCTTCTCATTGAGAAGGATATACTTGTCCAGGTTCTGAGAGATAATGGTCTTATACCACTTATCACGCTTCTCATAGTTCTTGAAACACTCTACAATTACGTCGATATTCTCCTTAGCAGAATAGTAGATAGTACGAAGGTCTTGGTATGTGAACGGCGACTTCTCCTTATTTGCCTTATAGTCATTGTATGGAAGCGGTCCATAAATGTCGCTCACCTCAATAGCAGAGTAGTTGAAGAGCAACAGATACAACGACTTCATCTCAGGGATTGTGTCGAGCTTGCCATTGTTCAAGATTGGAGCCAAAGCATTCTTAGCAATGGTATAGCCACCCTTAGGACCACCATTAAACTCCTTGCTCACAGCATACGTAGACGTTAGTGTACCTGCCATGAAGTCAGAGTGAGGCACTGTGAAATATTGTGCATAGTTGTCAGGACCAAGAGAGAATTGGAACTGATATGCGTGAGAAACAGGTGGACGACCCTCCTTGCCACCACGCATAGCGTAGATGCCAGTGATGCCCTGCGAGAAGCTTTGTTGCAATTCGCTGTTTACCTTTGCTACTTCCTCCTGTGTATATGTCTTCGAGAAGTCAATATGGTCGGCATTGCCCTTTATTACCTCAGGCTTAACAACCACTTCGTTCTTCTGGAACTCGTCCGACGGATTGTCGAAGTCGAGGCACGACTGCATCCCCAGAGCTGTGAACGCCAATGCGACATAGAGTGATATTCTATTCTTTTTCATTGTTTTGTTTCCTTTGTTTGAGTTTTATTAGAAGTTGGCTGTCAACGAGAAACCAAACGAGCGTGATGATGGCATGTTGAATACCTCAAATGCACCAAGTCCGTTGGCTGTAGAAAGCGATACATCAGGATCGACTGGGGCGTCCTTATAGATGAAGAACAAGTTGCGGGCGATGAACGAAAGCGAGAGATTCTTGTTGGCTCCGAAAAGGTCGCGGAATGTGTATCCCATTGAAAGCTCACGCAGACGGAAGTTTGTACCACTATAGAGATAACGCTCTATGTCCTGAGGTGTGGTTCCACCTATTGACTTATAGTATGTCTCTATCGGAACTATTCGGTCGCTGCCATCGTCAAGCTTTATACCAAGAACCTGCGCACCTGGTTTAACACCTGTATTGGCGTATATTTTGTTCTTCTCTGCATAATCGCGTGCATCGGCGCTGCGCTGTGACAATCCAAAGCCATCAAGATAAGACTCTGTGAGCGAAAGCACCTTGCCACCGATACGTCCATTAATAAGCATTGAAAGGGTGAAATCCTTATAGCTAAAGGTGTTCGACCAACCCATCTGCCAAGCAGCGTTCATATTGCCAACATACTTGCCATACTTCTTGCCAGACTCTGTGTTCATCTGAATACCGCCCTCAGAAGTAAGCTTATACCAGCCTTCCTTAGCCTTGCCATTCTTGACATCGCGGTCGTTTGCTGTATAGCGTGCAAGCTCTGTCACATACATATCACCGAACGAACCACCCTCCTTGTAGAGTACACGTACACCACCTAGGTCGGTTGCGATGATGTTCTCCTTGCCAGTTGTGCTGTCATAGGCAGTGCGTAGAATCTTATTATCATTATAAGAAATGTTGTAAGATGTCTTCCAACGCATGCCGAACGGCATCTTGAAGTCGTAGCCTACAGTAGCCTCAATACCCTGGTTACGAATCTTGGCTGAGTTCATCGGGATTGACTTGCCCGAAGCGTTAGAACCTACAAGATAGAGGTTGGACATTGTTGCATTATAATATGTAATGTCGAAGCTCAAGCAGTTGTTGAGGAAGAGCATCTCAAGACCAGTCTCGAACGAAGCTGTCTTCTCAGGACGCGGATTCTCGAAGCTTGCCCACTGCGATACTGTAGTTGCACCAGTATCATAGTCGACAGATGCCTTGGCATATACCTGGTTAGGGATAGAGTTACCAACCTCTGAGTAAGACACACGATACTTCATGTAATTCATCCACTCTGGCAACTTAGCCAAGTTGCTGATGATGGCATTGGCACCAAATCCGAAATAGCCATAGTTGTCGGGCGTACCACGATCCTTGAACTGACGGAACGCGCGATACCAGTCACGACGATAAGAACCATCTACGAACACTGCATCCTTCCAGCCTACTTGTGCTGTTACGAGTGCACCCTTATCCCAGTTGTGTGTTTCGCTCTGTGATGTAGCACCACGACCACCTGCCGAGGTAGAGAACCAGTTGATTACAGTAGAAATCTGCTGCTGTTTAGGGTCTATATAAGTAGCTGTTGCGTCTGTATTCTTGCTCAACACCTTATTAGTATGTCCTACCCAACCTGCTGATGCCGACACGTCCCAATCACCAAACGTCTTGTTATAGTTGAGCATGTAGTCGGTATAGATTTCTGTACCCTTAGAGTAACCCCAGAAATAGCGTCCGAAATCGTTCATACCAGCTGGCAACCATGTTGTAGCATACTGACCACCATCATTCTCGAATTTTGATAAGTCTATACCAAGACGAGCCTGGAAGCTCAATCCATCGTAGATGTCAAGATTAGCAGAAACATTACCGAAGAAACGGTCCTCACGATGGATGCCGTAGTTCTTGTTCATAAGCCAGAACGGGTTGTTCTGCCAAGACTCTTGATATGCCCAATTCTGCATTGGACCAGAGAGAGTCACACTTTGTGGCAGACGCTTAAAAGAACCATCTTCTTGACGTACATATATGTCCTGCTCCTTACAATTCCACTTGCCCTCCTGCGAATAGTTGTTGCGGTAGTAGTCGTAGTCGATATTACGAGGCATTGTATAGGCATGGTAAATCGGGTTGAGTGCAACACCTCCACCAGGACGGTTTCTTGTCTTGGTCTGTATGTAGTTCATTGTCACGTTGAAGTCAAGACGATCATAGAGTTTGAGCGACTGACGGAACGAGAGTGTATGACGATTGTAAGAGTTGTTCTGAAGCATACCCTTAGCGTGTGAGTTACCATAAGAGAAATATGTGTTAATCTTGTCGGTTCCTCCCGAAAGGGCTATAGAATTGTTGGTAGTTACACCAGTCTTATAGAAGTCGTCAAGGTCGTTCTTGGCATAGTTGCGAAGATGCACCTCATTAACAGCACCGTTGAACTTATTATTGTCCAATTTAGTATGGAGAATCAGCTGGTCGTTGCCCAAACTATTCACACGGTCGCCCCAGCTATAGGTTTCGAGCGAACCTGCCTCATGGTTTACTCTTGCACCATAAGTGTTTTGAATATTAGGAGTGGTGAGCACATTGTCAAATGTGATATTCGACGATACATTCACACCTATTCTTCCTTCGCGCCCCTTCTTGGTTGTAATCATGAGCACACCATTGGCAGCCACCGAACCATAGAGAGCTGCAGCATTGGCACCCTTGAGCACGTTGATTGACTCGATGTCATCAGGGTTGATCATTGAGAGAGCGTCGCCACCTTCCGACTGTGACGAATATGTCATATTGGTAGCACTTGTAACCTGACCTCTTGTAGAGTTGTTCATAGGCACACCATCAACAACAATAAGAGGAGCACTTGAACCAAGAATCGACTTGTTACCGCGCAAAAGAATCTTAGAAGCACCACCAGCACCACCAGCACTTGGAGTAATTGTCACACCCGAAATCTTACCTTCAAGTGAGTTAGCCACGTTAGGGTCCTGCACCTTATTAAGATCAGAACTCTTGAGTTGCTGTGTAGAGTAAGTGAGCGAAGCTTCCTTACGCTTAATACCCATAGCAGTCACAACAACCTCCTTGAGCACGCTACTCTCATCATTCAATGTAACATTGATAGAAGCACGTCCACCAACATTCACTTCCTGAGGCTTATAGCCGATGTAAGAGAACACAAGAATAGAATTCTTGTCCTTAACATTGATCTTGTAGTTGCCGTCGATGTCAGTCACAACACCCAGTCCTTGAGCACCCTTAACGACAACGCTAACACCGATTAGTGGTTCACCAGTACCGTCAGTAACTGTACCCTGAACGACACTACCCTGTTGTTGCGTCAAAGCGTTGGCAACTGTAGTCTGTGAGGCAGAAGCGTTCTGCAATGGCAGTCCAGAAGCCATAAGCGCAATGGCGGAATTCAGCAGCATGGCTTTTCTTCCGTTAGAAATCTTGTTCATTTGCGACAATTGTTTGTTTTATAATTAGTTTATTTAAGTTTCATATTAGGAGCAGGTATGCATATTTTTTTTTACATTAAACCAATGTGTGCTAACAAAGGTTAATATCCAAGTGATTGACATTCATATCTTTCTTAAAGATTTTAACAAATATCATTATTACACTTTAGTATTACACAATACCGTTCTTAATAGGATAATTAATTAGTAAATATATTTTATTAATAATCTTTGGTTTTTAATTCTTTTGCAAAAGAATAAAAAAAAAAAAAAACACGCAAGCTTTTCAAAGAAAAAGTTTTTTAATTTAACATCCTTTAAGAAGAAAAGGATTCTTGGATGTATTTTTATAAAATATACATTACAAAAGTGCACAAATTTAAGCCACTGCATGGTGCATTTTTAACTTGATAACGACGTATGGAACTCATCGCACACCTCGTGTAAAGGAAAAGAACTAATACTATAAGGTTTTACGTTTTCATCTACCATCTGCCACAACTCGGTTTTTCACCCATATATCTCATTGAGTAACAACATATTACGCAGAATGGTAGATAACTACGAAAGCGTATAATGTACCATCCTATCTGCCATAAACACGAGGCAATGTGCCATGCAAGGCTTGTTTGCATTGCATCTAAGGCTTGTTTGCATTGCATCTAAGGCTTGTTTGCATTGCATCTAAGGCTTGTTTGCATTGCAACTAAGGCTTGTTTGCATTGCAACTAAGCCTTAGTTGTGATGCATTAAATCACAGAAATGGTAGATTGAGCTTTGCGAATGGCAGATAAACCTTCATTTTTTTACATCTGCCAGCCATCTGCCAGCCTATAACTCACTGATACTTAATGAATAACGAAGATTATGGTAGATGTGACACATTTTTTCACCAACATAACATATATTAAGTTGGCAAATTGTGATATACGAATTTGTGGAAATAAAAAAGAGGATGTTAATTGCTTAACATCCTCTTTTTATTAAATTTTGTGACTCCGGCAGGATTCAAACCTGCAACCTTCTGATCCGTAGTCAGATGCTCTATTCAGTTGAGCTACGGAGCCTTACCATTCAGCAACAAGTATCATTTCTTGATTGCGAGTGCAAAGGTAGGCATTTTTTCTTTACTACCAAAACATTTGATAACTTTTTTATCAAAAATAATTGAAATAGTAAGAAACACGTAAATAACGTGTATATTAATACGTGTTAGCCGTTTATTTTGTCTCTACACTGCTCCATGAGCCACTTTGGAGTGCTTGTGGCACCACAGATGCCCACAGTCTTGACATCAGACGTAAACCACGACATGTCTATCTCGTCGGGACTTTCTATCTGATAGCTATTGGGATTGACGCTGTGACACTCGTTGAAGAGCACTTTGCCATTGCTACTCTTTCTGCCCGACACAAAGAGTATGAGGTCATGGCGTGTGGCAAATGCTGCAATGTTGGGCATGCGGTTTGCCACCTGGCGGCAGATGGTGTCAAAACTCTTGAACGTTGCACCCTCCTGCATGTGCTCCTGTATGTAGTCGATGACACGATGGAATCCGTCGAGCGACTTTGTGGTCTGCGAGTAGAGATAGATGTCGCGCGAAAAGTCGAGGCGTTTCACGTCGTCCACCTTCTCAACGACGATGGCATGACTCTCGGTCTGACCCACAAGTCCGAGCACTTCGGCATGTCCACGCTTGCCGAAGATGACGATCTGGGCTTCGGGGTTGAGGTCGTACTGCCGTTTGATGCGGCGTTGTAGGGCAAGCACCACGGGACATGTGGCGTCGATTATCTCTATGTTGTTGGCTCTTGCCAAGGCGTATGTCTCTGGCGGTTCGCCATGAGCACGTAGCAACACCTTAACATCATGCAGAGTGCGGAGGTCGTCGTGGTTGATTGTTATGAGTCCCTGCTCGTGCAGACGCTCCACCTCCATGCCATTGTGGACGATGTCGCCGAGGCAGTAGAGGCGAGTGCCCTTGGCAAGCTCCTCCTCTGCCTTCTTTATAGCTGTTGTCACGCCGAAGCAGAATCCACTGCCCTCGTCGATTTCTATAGTCAGATTGTTGTTCATTATTCGGTGATGATGTTGATTGTGACCTTTGGCTGATTGGGGTCGTTGGTTATCATTAGCACACGCGGTTTAGAACGAGCCATCTTGAGCAGTCGCTCTTCTGCCGTAACCTTAATCTTAGCCGACTCGCCCGGCTGCAACTTCTGCTTGTTGAGCGACACCTGAAGTCCGACGGTGAACATCTGTAGACTCTTGATGTTGAGCTGTGACTTGCCGTCGTTGCGGATGATGATTTCGCCCTTGAGCTTCTTCTTGCCATTAAAGGCACCCAGATTGAGATTCTTTGTAGACAGATAGAGACGTGGAGCGTGGGCAAGCTGCTTGACGGTGAGATTGTCGAACTTAGGCAAGAGCACTGCCGACACACCAATTTCCTTCTCGTGTGCCACACGGTCGCCGGGGAATGCACCGAGGAAGATGCTTGTCTGAGTCAATCCCATATCCTTGAGACGCTTTGAGTCGAGCGTAAGGGTGATGACACCGCTGTGAGCCGGAGCTATCTTAGATGGCGACACCTCTGCCGTCAGATAGTCGGGCAGGTGCATAACCACTGGCTGCACGGTCTCGCTTGTGGTGTTGCGGATGTGTATCTTCTTCTGCGGACGCTCACCACGGTTGACATCATCAAACTCGATGTCGTTGCAATCGCTCTGCAAGCTACCGAGCATGAAGTCGTAATTGCCACCGAAGTCGACAATCTCTCTCACCACCTGTCCACGCATGCGCAGCATCAGCGGCTTGTCGTTGCCGTCGGTGTAGATGCCCACGATTTTGTCGTAGCGTCCCATTGTCTTGGCATCGTATGTGACACGCACGGTGAACTTGCTATTGGCTGGTATCTCCTCTCGCGGATACTCAACGTCAGTGCATCCACAACTCATGCGAACGTCTACGATACGCACGGCACGATTGCCCTTGTTCTTGACTTCGAACTCTGCGGTTGCAGGCGACTTATAGACGGTCTGTCCACAGTCTACAATCTTGTTTGCCACCTCTATCTTCTGCGCATTGACAGCAAGTGTGCTGAATGCGAGACACAGGGCAGATATATATAATCTCTTCATAATTCAGATGTATGTATTTTGTTTTATTCAACATTCAGTTTCACAGCCTTGGTGCGAGCCATAAACTCAGGCGCGTAGGCACACTGTACGGTGCATGTTCCAGTCTGGTAGTTGCCGACGCGGTCGACATAATAGGTGGTCTCGATGACATGCTTGCCCTTGGACATTGAACCAAAGAAGTAGTTGGTGGCGTTGTCCTTGGGTTGGCAGTAGTAGCCGTAGCCATAGCCAGAGAGTTGCTCAGCAGGCTCAAGACATGCGGCACGGCGGTCGGAGAGTTGCACAAAGTCGTAGTCGCGGTCGGCTGTGATGGTGAGGCGAACTGTGACGCGGTCGCCTACATGCAGACTAACACTACCATCAGACAGCTTCTTGCCATCCTTTATCACCTCACGACTAACGGTCATGCCCATAGCAGCATCAGCAACCTCGGTTGTGGGCTGCATGAACTGAGCGTATACAGCACCCCATGATGTGCCAGAGGAGGTCTTCTCGGCAGAGAACTGGCGGAAGTCGTTGCCCGTCTTGGCTGTCTTGACATAACCGAGTCTGGCTGTCGACTTAGATGTAGATAGCTTCTGCCCGTTGATCTTCAGCATGGCAGGACGCTCTACACCTTCTGTCAGCACAGTGGCATTGCCATCAAGGAAGGCATATACAGCATTGATAGAGTTGAGAGGAGTGTCCCAAACCTGCGTACGCTTAGACTGGAGCAACCAGCGCTGCATCTCCGAAATCGTCGTGTTGTCGTTGGGCTGCAATGCCTTGATAGCCTCGATGGCAGCCACCTGCGACGGTATGCGATAGTCGCACCATGAGTAGAGAGCCTTCGGTGTGTCGAAATAGCGTCCCATATCCTCCTTATATACGGTGTATTGGCGTATGCTCTCCAGCAGACTGGCTGCCTCCTTGCGGTGGCTATTGGCAGCGAGCACCACTGCCGACACAGCCTTACCGTAGATAGAGAAGTCGGTGTTGTGTGACGCAAGACGCGACACGAGATAGTCGAAGTTGTGCTTTGTAGCCGACTGCATCTTGCGTCCGGCAAGCGTTGAGGCATAGAGATACTGCACGGCGAGTTCGCTTGGACGCACAACAGTGAGCTTGCCCTCATGCTCTGCCTTCTTCAAGAACTTCACCTCACGAGCCATCTGCTTGTCCATATAGGCAAAAGCGGCTGCTATCATGTTGGCAGTGGTCTTCTGTTCGCCCACCATACGATTGAGACGCACAAGGGTCTGCAATACAGACATGGTCATATATGGCGAACCATCCATACCCTTCCACCAAGCAAACGAACCGTCTTCGAGCTGCAAGCGAGAGAGGCGCGAGAGATTGTCGGCAAGACGATAGTCGAGTTGCGACTCGTTGAAGTAGCCCATGAGCTGGCGTTTCTGCTCAGACTCACGGTCGGCTGCCAAGAGCCATGGTGTCTCGTCGAGCACTATCTGGCGCAGTTGCTGATTCTTCTGCAATGCGCTCTGTAGTGACGAAGCATCTGTCTGCTGCGAGTCCTCCTTCTGCCACAGTTCAACAGTCTGCTTGATGACTGGCGAGAGATGCATAATGTGGCGTCCGATGGAGTTGGCATAATATGCAGCAGCGAGCGAGATGGCATTGTCGTCGTTTGTAGTTGACATTGTTGGCAAAGCCTGTATCATGAGCCATGCCGGAGAGTTGGTGTACTCAACAGTAAGCTTGCGGTCGGAGCTATTGTCGGGGAACAACGGACGGAGATTGATGTCGAGTGTACCCGGCTCGTTCTGTGTGAAAGCAACGGTGTTGGTCACCTGCTCGTTGTCGGGCAAAACAGGCATATAGTGCTGCTCGCCATCGCTGTAGCCATGACCATTAGCCACCACACGACAGATGAGCAATCCGTCGTTATCTATCTTCGACATATCAAAATCGAAGTCGACAGCTGTTGTCTCGTCAGCCTTAACGCTGAATCGCTTCTCCTTGCGATATACCTCCTTTCCCGTTTCGGGGTTGACAAACGAGAGTCGGGCTGTGCCATTCTGAAGCTTGTCGGATGTGTTGGAGATGCGTGCCGAGAGAATGCCACAGTCTGTAGAGCGCACAAAACGAGGCACGTTGGGCTGAATCATCACCGTCTTCTTGGCTACTGACGTTGCCGAGATGGTGCCATTGTTCATGTCCTTGTCGTGAGCCAATCCGTAGAACTGCCATGTGGCGACACTCTCGGGAAGAGTGAAGCGCATAGAGACATTGCCCTTGTCGTCTGTCACAAGACCAGGATAGAAGAATGCTGTCTCGTTGAGATTCTCGCGTATCTGCTCGGATGCAGCAGGCTTCTGACTTTCGTCTGCTGACTCTTCGTTTGCAATGTTGCTATCCTTCTTTGCCATAACCTTGGTGGCACCATCGGCACTTGCGGCTGACTGCATCTCCATCTTAGGATTGACAGCATAGAACTTCTTCGACTGTCCATGTCCAACTTTAACAGGCGAGTTTAAGCGGTCGTATGCAATAAGCACCTCACCACCGTGCGACAACGTAAGCAGATTGTTGAAGAAGGTGCTATAGTCGAGTCCGCGCTCGTCGAGGAAACGCATAGACATCTCGCTATAGGCAAAGAGATTGCGATTGTATACGCCGTTCCACGAAAGCCAAGGCACATTGATGTATGCTGGGAGCGAGAAGCGCATGCTATGCTGGCGAATCTCGTCGAGCGACTTGTCGTAGAGAGTGGCAAGCAACTGTGCTCGTGCAGGTGTACCGTCGGGGCGTGTTATGTTGAGTGTCCATGTTTCGCGCTGACCAGGAACGAGGCGGTCGCGGAATGTAGTCCACTTGAGATTGAGACGAGTGTCGGGCAGCGGTCGTTCTATTCGGGCTGTGTGCTTGTAACTTTGACCATTCTTCACCCATGCTACAGAGAGAGTAACACCGTCGCCCCACTCAGGCTTGTACATAAGAGCGCGAGTGCGAAGCTCGTTCTTGAGGTCGGCTCTACCCTCCTCTATTATCTTGTCGCCAGAGATGAGAGTGTAGACAATGTGCTGGATAGAGTCGCTTGAACCTATCTGTATGAACACAGGACCGCCATCGGGGAATCGGCTTGCCGACTGATAGAACCAGTCGTGAGTTGCGACAGGGGTCTTGAGGTCTTGCAATGTGAATGTGGTGAACGCCGTGCGCAGCGTGTCGCTACCACATACAGCCATGAGACGATGACGAGCTGAGCCAAGAGCCTCAGCATCTATCTTGGCTGGCGTGTTAGCCTTGCATACATAGCGTTGGTTGTCGATATAATAGGTGACGTCGCCGTCTATAGGTTCGCCAGCATTGTTGCGATAGGCGAATGTAACGGTGCGCAGACTATCACGCAACGACTTGTCGGGGAGATCGCATGTGAGTATTGTCGAACGGTCGCTGAGTGGGAGTGATGTCTCGGCAGTGCGTGTTTCACCCGACACATCAGTGACATTCGCATTGATGTCGAATGTATAGTAGCGGCGCGGATGCTCGTCGTATGTGTCGGGCATAAGCATCGGCACGGCGGCAATGAATGTACCGTCGGCTGCGGTCTGGACTGTGTCGATGAGCACTGTCTCAAGTTTGCGGTCGACACCAACACCACGCCAGAACATAGCGGGGCGACGCATCACCTGTACGGCAACCTTGGCACCCTGCACTGGCACTCCAGCAAAACTCTTTGCCACACCCTTGAGACGAACAGTGTCACCAGCTACATACTTGGCTGTGTATTTCTCAAAGTCGACCTTGAACGTAGGACGCTTATACTCCTCGACAGAGAAGTTGGCATACGTGCTGTTGCCAAGGTCGCTGTGCAATGTATAAATGCCAGTGAGTCCACTTGATGGCAACACGAAGTCGGCAGAAGCCATACCATATTCGTCGGTGGTGACGGTCTGACGCGCCACTTCCTTGCGATTGGCATTGCGCAGAGTGATGGTCATCTGTTTGCCAGACTGAGGCTCACCCTTGAACACCTTATTATTATATGTATATGCAATGGCTGCTGCATGCACCGTCTGTCCTGGTCGATAGATGCGGCGGTCGGTGTATATGGTGGTCTGTGTGATGGTAGACTTATTAGAATAATAATAGAATCGACCCGACATCACGCTCATAGGGAAGGCTCGCTCCTCGTCGGTGTAGACACGGAAGGAGCGCGGCTCGGTAGAAGCATAATCGACATACACCTCACCATTGGCATCTGTAGTGAATGTCTTCACCAACTCTTTGCCATCCTTATCAACCGACATCACCACATCCACCTTGGCATCCTTTACTGCTGTGCCATGTGTTGCGTCGAGCACAGCAATGCGATAGCGCTTGCCGGGCAATGACTCCATCACTGGATAGAGATTGCACACACGCAGTAGATGGCGCTCAACGGGGACACTAACATTGTCGGTAGAGAGTTCGACGAGATACATTCCCGACCGCAAGCCTTTCAATTCAAGCGTGTCGCTGATGGTCTTGTAGGCTGGCTGACCGACATAACGGCGCATGTCGGTGATGGGCTGTTCGCCTGGTATGATGCTACGACGCAGACGCTGATAGTCCTTGTCGACAGAAGGGTCGAGCTGGGTTGTGCCGTCGATGTTGAGACGTGTGGCTGTGAGACGCAGTTCGCCTATATTATTGAGCGACATCACCACAACCTTGCGTGGCACTCCAGGCAACGCCAGCTCGCCACCAAGCGAAGCATGGAATGACGGCAGTGTCAGTCGGCGCTGTGCATTGCGCAGAATGTTCATGCGCTCCCATGCACCCCACTTCATGAGTGCATAGTTGATGTAGCTCATCTTCTCCTCGGCAGTCACATCTTCGGCATTCTCCATGTAAGCATAGCGTTCTATAGCCACCTCGCCACATGGCAGAAGGTCGCCATATTCTCGTGCCAACGAATCGAGCGACATGATGTACTTAGACTTCTTAACACGTCCCTCGTCATTGGCACGGCGTGCCTTCTTGACGAGTTCGAGAGCCGTAAGCAGTGCGCCCTCACGCTTGCCATGCGACGCATAATAGTCGTGCATGGCAGTATAAGCATCGGCTCGTATACCGATGATGTGCAGCATGTCGTCGTAATAATATTTGGAGTCGACACCGTCCACAACAAATGGTTCATAGCCCGTGGCATAAGCTTTGGCAAGCGCATCGGGGGCAGACATCGACTTCTTGAAGTAAGACTTGCTCAGAGCCTCGGCATCGTCAAATCTGCTGGCGGTGCACGAATAAACAGAGCCAAGCACCGACTGATAGATTGCAGCCAGCACCTTGTCGCCACTCTTCACGGCAGCCTGCTCCCACAACTTCAACCGTTCGACAGCCGGCTGAAGCGAATCGGGAGCCACAGTCATCTGCTGTTCGGCAGTGGCAAGCTGCGCTTTGAGCAGATGTCCATAGGCACGCTCACGCTGCGCCTTGTCCGTAATCTGTAGGAGTAGCTTTAGGGCGGTCTGCGGATGGTCCTTATGCAAAGCAGCGTCATATTGTTTCCACAACGACGTGTAGGTGTCGGCAATAGCAGCCAACGGCATCAGCAATGCCAATGCTATAGAGATGAGTCTTGACCTTTTCATATCCTATCTGTTTTTCTGTTTTATCATATAATGGGTTGCCGAGTGATATATTGCATTATTATTGCGTATATCATTTACAAAGATAGTGTAATTATGCAAAATGGCAAAACAAATAAGGATTTTATTACCACACTTATGGCTATTAATAGATTAAAAAAAATCCTTTACTTTGTTTCTTGTTTTTTTTAATATTAAATTGTAACTTTGCCCCGAATAACAATCAGGACTACCGACACCTGAACAATAAATCGTTAGCCATGCAACAACATCGTTATACATCACACACATGGAAGGTCGTCAACCTCCTATTCGCTGTGGCAATAGTATTTGCCACAAGCATCATTGTGGCATCATGCGACAACGACAACGACGACTTTCCGTCGTTTCCGATTAATCGTCCCAATGCTGTAGTCACCGTCAAGCCATCAGCCGATGGCTCGTCGTTCTACATGCAGCTCGACGACTCTACACTCATGAACGCCACCAACATGAAGGCGTCGCCATACGCCAATCGTGAGGTGAGGGCTTTTGTCAACTACCGACTGCTAACACGCCCAGCAAGCATACGCAAATTTGAAGTGTATGTAAACTGGATAGACAGCATTCTGACAAAGCCGATGGCTGCATCTCTTGCTGATGTCGACGACCCATCAAACTTCCGTCAGGACCCAGTAGACCTGCTTCGTGAATGGACAGTATGCGAGGACGGCTACCTAACGCTGCACTTCCGCACACAATGGGCAGCCAATTCTGTTCCGCATATCGTGAATCTTGCTCCAACAAACAACTCAAATCCATATGACCTCACCTTTTATCACAACGCACAAGGCGTGAAGGGTGGCTACTGGAGCGATGGTGTCGTGGCTTTTCGCCTCGACAAATTGCCCAACACCAATGGCAAGACCGTGGACATGACACTGCGCTGGACATCATTCGGAGGACCAAGAAACATCACATTCAAATATTCCACCCGCAAAGGCAGCACAAGCATACAAGGATTAAGCTCTGCACAGAGTGGACAATTTGAGAAAGCTATAAGATAAAGAATATTCAAAATAGAATACCTCGAATAAATAAACAACAATAATAAAGGCAAACTATTATTAACAATAATAACATTCAAGAAATCATCATGGAAGAATCTAAAGTTAAGTTACCGGTGAAAAGATTTAAGAGCAGCGCCAAGGATCTCTTCTTCATCACATTCGGCATCTTTCTCTACTCATTTGGCTATTGTGCATACACACTGCCAGAGAAAGTCGTAATGGGCGGTGTTGCCGGTGTGTCGGCACTCATATACTATGCCACTAATATACCTGCAGGAACATCAGTGCTCGCACTCAACGTCTTGATGCTTATCATAGCGATATCGGCACTTACCAAACAATTCTTTTGGCGCACCATCATAGGTGTGGGCATCATGTCGTTCATCATCAGTATATTGCAGCCTATATTCGAGGCTTACCCTATAATGACTCCGGGTGAAGACAAATTCATGCACGTGCTCATCGCTGGTTTTCTTGCTGGTGCTGGTCTTGGCATCGTATTCTCGCACAACGGCTCTACTGGTGGCACCGATATTCTCACCGTGTTGCTCAACAAGTACTTCCGTGTGAGCTTTGGTAGAGCCATGCAGTTTGTCGACTGTATCATCATCTCTTCTTCATATTTCCTCTTCCATAGTATGGAGACCATCGTGTATGGTATTGTGTTCACACTTGTGGCGAGCATCACATGCGACTACATCGTCAACGGCACACGCCAGACTGTGCAGTTTATCATCATATCCAAGAAATACAAGGAGATAGCCGATGTCATAAATCATCGTGTACATCGAGGTGTCACCGTTGTCAATGGCAAGGGATGGTATAGCAAGCAAGAAGTAGAGATGCTTATTGTTATGACACGCAAGTATGAATCGCAAGATGTTTTCAGCCTCGTCAAGGAAATTGACCCCGACGCTCTCGTATCACAGACATTCTGTCATGGTGTATTCGGCGAGGGATTTGACAAAATAGCATAATAATTGATGAATCGAAAAATACTGAATATCGCCCTGCCGTCCATCGTCACTAATATCACCGTACCATTGCTCGGACTTGTCGACACGGCGATTTCAGGACACATGGGGTCGGCTGTCTATATTGGCGCTATAGCCGTCGGCAGCATGATATTCAACGTTATATATTGGCTATGCGGATTTCTACGCATGGGAACGAGTGGCATGACATCACAGTCGCTCGGCAGTCGCGACCTCGACGGCATCGCCTCGTTGCTCGCACGCTCCCTGACCGTAGCACTCGGCATAGCCATTGCCGTAATTATACTCCAAGCTCCGATAGGCAGCGTGGCGCTTGCCATCATCAATCCATCGGACGACATACGCACCGCCACACTGACATATTTTAATATATGCGTATGGGGAGCGCCTGCTATGCTGTGCCTATATAGTCTCACGGGATGGTATATAGGCATGCAGAACACTCGTCTGCCAATGATGATAAGCATCATGCAGAATGTGGTGAACATAGTGGCAAGCCTTGTCTTTGTCTACGGAATGGACATGAAGATAGAGGGCGTGGCACTCGGTACACTCACGGCACAATATGCCGGACTCATAGTGTCGCTCTATCTATGGGCACGCACCTACGGCAAACGTCTCGCACACCGCATCCATTGGCATACTATCATTGACAGACAAGCGATGAGCCGTTTCTTCAGCGTCAACCGCGACATATTCCTACGCACATTGTTCATCGTGTCTGTCAACTTCTATTTTCTATCTGCTGGAGCATCACAAGGCACCGTAGTGCTTGCCGTCAATACATTGCTTATGCAGCTCTTCACTCTCTTCTCTTATGTTATGGACGGATTCGCCTATGCAGGAGAGGCTCTGTGTGGACGACTGTATGGCGCAGACAACCAAAAGGAATTCTGTCTGACCATACGTCGACTCTTTGGTTGGGGCATAGTCCTCGCTGCCATATACACATTGGTATATGCCGTCGGAGGCTCTGCCTTTCTCTCGCTGCTCACCGACAACACCGACGTGATAGCCGCATCTGCCGACTATCTCACTTGGGCAGTGCTCATTCCGATGTGTGGCATGGCAGCGTTCGTATGGGACGGCGTATTCATCGGCACCACATCCACACGTGGCATGCTGCTGTCGTCGGCTGTTTCTGCGGCATTGTTCTTTGCCATTTACATCATGCTACGCAAGCATCTACACAACCACGCTCTATGGATTGCCTTCCTCGTGTATCTCGCAACACGCGGAGTGGTGCAGACCGTCTTATTCAAACGTAATCTATATCACGGCAAGATATAAGTTCACACTATTAGATTTGCGGCTTGTTCAATCTCTTCAGCATTGTCAATGCCACCAACAACAACGCCACTCCACATATCCACGACACCACGGCACTTGCCACTACACCAAGCGACTGCGTGAAGCCTGCCACCACAAAGGTCAAGAACGATACGGCGGCAACAGTCAGCGCGTATGGCAACTGCGACGACACATGGTGTACATGCTTGCACTCGGCTCCTGCAGATGCCATAATTGTGGTGTCGGATATAGGCGACACATGGTCGCCACACACAGCACCAGCCATACATGCCGAAATGGAAATGATGCGCAGTGGCTCAGCAGCTGGGAACACGGCAAGACAAATGGGGATGAGTATGCCGAACGTTCCCCACGACGTGCCTGTGGCAAATGCCAGCATAGCTGCTACAATGAAGATGATGGCAGGGAGAAGCATCTGTAGTCCGGCGGCACTACTTGCCACCACACCCGACACATACTGGGCTGCACCCAATGAGTCGGTCATGCTCTTCAATGTCCATGCAAGTGTCAGAATGAGCACTGCTGGCACCATTGCCTCGAAACCTTTAATAAGACAACTCATTGCATCGTCGAACTTCAGCGTGCGACGCACCACAAACATCATTATAGTCAATATCAGTGCGGCAAGCGAACCTATCACCAATCCCACCGAAGCATTGCTTGCAGCGAAAGCATCGACGAAGTTGTGATAGTTGGGACCTGCAGCGTCAAAGTATCCACCAGAATACACCATGCCTGTCATACAGAACACGATGAGCATGATGATTGGCACAACAAGGTCGGCAACCGAACCAGGCTGCGACGCCTTCTTGCTCTGATTGGCTCCCACACCATGCTCTATGACATGCAACTTGGTGTCTATCACCTCGTCGAGCTGTCCACCCGTGCGCTCATACCATTCCTTCCAACGCTCATCATACTTGCTCATAGCCTTGAAGTCGAATCCGCTTCTCACTATCATCAACATAAAGATGATGGTGAAGAAGGCATAAAAATTGAACGGTATGGCTTGACAGAAGAGTGCGAGTCCGTTCTCGCCACCAGACACGAAGCCCGACACTGCTGCTGCCCAACTCGAAATGGGCGAGATGATACATACTGGAGCTGCCGTGGAGTCGATGAGATAGGCGAGTTTTTCCTTTGTCACACCATGACGTACTGTGATGGGACGCATCACCGAACCAACAGTGAGACAGTTGAAATAGTCGTCGATGAAGATGAGCAGACCAAGGACAATGGTTGCCAACTGTGCTCCTATCTTCGACTTGATATGACGTGCAGCCCAGCGACCGAACGCTGCCGAACCGCCAGCCTTGTTCATCAGCGACACTATGGAACCGAGGACAACGAGAAAGACGATAATGCCAACGTTCCACGGGTCGGACAGACAATGTATGAGTCCATACGATTTTGCGTCATTGCCTTCGCCCACTGTATCGTTGAGCAGATGCGACAAAAATCCCTCGAAGCCAGTACCCATCGACAGACAAAACAGCACCGCACCCAATACGATGCCAACGAACAACGAAGAATATACCTCCTTGGTCTTCAACGCCAACGCAATGGCAACGACAGGAGGCAAGAGAGACCAAACGGTCCCGATGAAATTGAAATCCATATAAGTGTAATTAGGTGCTAATAAAATAGAGACAATGAATGACAAAACCTTATTGATATAAGATTTCATCATTCATTGTCTCTATTGTCAATCTAATCTATTTTACTTGCAGTTAGGACACCAAGGCTTCAACTGCTGGAAGAAGTCGTTGCCCTTGTCGTCAACGAGGATGAATGCGGGGAAGTCCTCAACAGTGATCTTCCAGATAGCCTCCATACCGAGCTCAGGATACTCTACGCACTCGATGCTCTTGATAGAGCTCTGCGAAAGAACTGCAGCCACACCACCAATAGTGCCGAGATAGAAGCCACCATGCTTCTTGCAAGCGTCGGTAACCATCTGCGAACGGTTGCCCTTGGCAATCATCACGAGCGATGCACCGTTTGCCTGGAATTCATCTACATACGGGTCCATACGATTGGCTGTGGTCGGACCCATAGAACCGCAAGGATAACCCTCTGGAGTCTTAGCAGGTCCTGCATAGAGGATAGGATGATTCTTGAAGTACTCTGGCATTTCCTCGCCAGCGTCAAGACGTGCCTTAAGCTTAGCGTGAGCGATGTCGCGAGCTACAATGATAGTACCCTTCAAGTTGACACGTGTGCTAACAGGATACTTAGACAACTCTGCACGTACTGCGTCAATACCCTTGTCGAGGTCTATCTCGATGCCCTTAGTACCCTCGCCTGGACGACGGAGTTCCTCTGGGATAAGCTCTGAAGGATTAGAATCCATCTTCTCCAAGAAGATACCATCCTTAGTAATCTTAGCCTTGATGTTGCGGTCAGCAGAGCAGCTAACGCCCATACCGATAGGACAACTTGCACCGTGGCGTGGCAGACGGATAACACGGATGTCGTGAGCCAAATACTTACCACCAAACTGTGCACCCAAACCAATCTTATGAGCCTCCTTCAAGAGTTTCTCCTCAAGGTCGATGTCACGGAAAGCACGACCTGTCTCGTCGCCAGTGGTAGGCAGAGCGTCGTAATACTTAATAGAAGCGAGCTTCACGGTGAGGAGGTTCTTCTCAGCCGATGTGCCACCGATAACGAATGCGATATGGTAAGGAGGACAAGCAGCTGTACCGAGGCTCTTCATCTTCTCTACGAGGAATGGCAACAGAGTGCCCTCGTTCTGGATTGTAGCCTTGGTCATCGGGTAGAAATATGTCTTGTTGGCAGAGCCACCACCCTTAGCCACCATTACAAAGCGATATTCGTCGCCCTCAACAGCCTCAATGTCAATCTGTGCAGGGAGGTTGCAACGTGTGTTCACCTCGTCATACATGTTAAGCGGAGCGTTCTGCGAGTAGCGCAGGTTGTCCTCGGTGAAAGTGTTGTACACACCACGTGAGAGAGCTTCCTCATCCTCGAAGTCAGTCCACACACGCTGTCCCTTCTCACCGTGGATGATAGCTGTACCAGTATCCTGGCAGAAAGGCAATACGCCCTTGCATGCTGTCTCGGCGTTACGGAGGAACTGCAGAGCAACATACTTGTCGTTCTCCGAAGCCTCAGGGTCAGAGAGAATCTTAGCCACCTGCAGGTTGTGCTCGCGACGGAGCATGAACTCTACGTCGTGGAAAGCCTGCTGTGAGAGCAATGTCAGGGCTTCCTTAGAAACCTTGAGGATTGTCTTGCCTTCAAACTCACCGGTGCTCACGCCTTCCTTGGTGAGCAAGCGGTATTCAGTTGTGTCCTCGCCCAACTGGAACATAGGAGCATACTTGAAATCTGGTGTAGATGCCATAATGTTATTATGTTTAAAAATGGTTTATTAGTTCTTTGGCACAAAGTTACTAAACATTGGAGACAATGCAAAATAATTGTTGAATTTATTATTGTTGAATTTTATAATACATTCTAAAAATATTTTTTCCATGCAATGTAGTATTATTTAAGTTACTGCGTTATTATAGTGTAAGTTTCAGAAACAATAAAACAAGATGGAGAAAAAACAAGAAAGCTTTGAACGCCTTGTGCGTAGCAATAAGGACACTATTTACACGGTGTGTTATATGTTCTCTAAGGACGAAGACGAGGTTGCTGATCTTTTTCAAGAGACGCTGATAAACATTTGGAAGGGACTGCCGTCGTTTTCTGGCAATGATGGTGCCTTGCGTGGGTGGATATACCGCGTGACTCTTAACACGTGTATCTCGCTCGACCGCAAAAAACGGCGACGCAACACTATTCCGCTAACAATGGATGTCAACCTCTTCGACCCTGCCGAGGAGCGTGCCTTGCGTGCCGACCAACTGCACCAGCGTATCTGCAAGTTGCAACCTTTCGACCGCGCTATTGTTCTGTTGTGGCTGGAGGATTTGCCGTATGAGGAGATTGGGCAGATTCTCGGTATATCGGCTAAGAATGTGTCGGTGCGCCTGGTGCGAATAAGAGAGCAGATGAAGAAGATGAAGGAATAAATTAATGTTTAATGATTAATGATCGATTGTTAAGGTATTAAGACTAAAAAATGAATATTATGGAAACAAACGCAAAATATATTGACGAGTTGGAGCTGATGCGACAGGACATGAACCAGTTGCGCTCCCTGCTCAGTGAGCAACAGATTGTAAACGAGCGTCTGATGCGACGGGCTATGAACAAAGAGATTAGCAAGGAGCGACGCTCCATATTTGTAACCATAGGGTGTGCTATTGTTGGCACGTTTGTGTTTTATACTATGCAGCCTGTATGGCATTTGCCGATATGGTTTATACTTTTGACCATCGCCTTTTTTATAACGTGTGTTGTGGCTACGGTGTGGTCGATTAGGCGGTTGATGAAGGAGAGTCTGTTGACGGGCGACTTGCTTGTTGTAGCAAAGCGCATCAACGACTACAAGCGCTTTTCTATCAACTGGCTTAAGTTCGGTATTCCGTTTGTGCTGTTCTGGATTGTGGGGTTTGTCTACTATGCAAGTCGTGGTATGAATCCGGATATGCGCTTAAGCTTCTTCTGTGGAGCAGCTACAGGCTTGGTTATTGGCTCTGTTTTTGGTCTATGGCATCTTGTCGACTCGCACCGCCGACTCAACGGAATACTGAAACAGATAGAAGAAATAAAGGCTGGAGAGTAAAAACTCCCATCACTCAGCTGTCACTTCCCACCCCTAATATGGCATAATTTGTTGTTAACAATATTGTATTTCGGTATTATATATAATAAAATCGTCCCCCTCACTCTACTTTATTGAGTAAGGGGGACGATTAATAGCTAATTATGTTATGCACTACTTGCTTGTTAGTATCCGAATATTTCCTCTGTCGAAACTCGCTTGATAGGAGCAATCTTTTCAAGCGACTTGATATCGAGGTTCTTCTCATCGCCGAGAATGAGATAGCGCCACGGCTTGCGAGCCATATTGTCGTGCTCAAACTTGACGATGTCCTCAAGTGTCAATGACGGCAGCTGCTCATATACCTTGCGACGAATGTCGTAGTCGATGCCACGCTGCTTAGCATTCAGATAAGAGTAGATGATGCCTGTCTTGCTTATGCGCTGCGAAGCAATACGCTTGATTGTGGCTTGCTTAGCAAGTTCGAAGGCAGCAGGGCTCTGTGGCAGTGTGTCAAGGATGTTGCTGAACACGCGGATGCAGTCCATCATCTTGTCATTCTGCGAGATGATGTATGTATAGGCGAAGTTAGAGTCCTGCTTGCGTGATGCTGTAGCGTAGTCGGCAAATGCACTATATGCCAAACCACGGCTCTCACGAAGTTCCTGGAACACTACGCCGTTCATACCTCCACCGAAGTACTCGTTGAATACCTGAACCTTAGCTTCATCCTCTGGATTCCACTTCTGGTTCTCGTTGTGATACTGTATCATGTAGATGTTCTTGGCATCATACGGAGCAATCCATACTTCGCTCTTCGGAGTGAGCTGCTTGGTGTATGCCTTGCCTGCAGGTGCGTCCTTGAGCGACTTTGGTGTAACGTGGTTCTTGTCAACAGTTGCGATGAGCTGTTTCTCGGCAAGCGGACCATAATAGATGACGCTGTGCTTGTAGTTCTTCAGGTCAGCCACCATGTCTACAAGTTTCTGCGGGTCGTTAGATACAAGCTCGGCACTATCTGGGATATTGCGCAGAGTGTTGTACTCACCATACTCACCGAAATACTGCAAAGCACGGAAGTTGGCCTTCTGACTGAGCTTTTCGTCGCGGCGCGACTTGAGTTCCTGCTCTACATACTTATTGTATGCGTCGCGGTCTACCTTGGCATTGTTTATCACCTGCTCCATCAGTTTCATAGCCTCAACCATGTTCTCGCCGAGACCATAGAGGTTGATGCGCATTGTGCTGGCTCCAACGCTGATGCTGTAGTTGCATGCCAAACCATAGAAACGCTCTTGCACTTCCTTAGCAGAGAGCTTGTTGGTGCCAAGATAGTCGAAGTAGTTCTTGGCAAACGGCAACCACTTGTTCGACTCCTCACCAAACTCGAAGTAGTAGCTGAGGTCGAAGAGCTGGTTCTGCTTGTTCTGTATATAGTAGACTGGCAGACCACGCTTTGTCTTGAGCTGTGCAAAGTCGTTCTTATAGTCGAGGAAGCGAGGCTGTATAGGCTCCGTCTTCGACTCCTTGATCTCCTTTACAAATGCGCTCTGCATATCGCGATTTGTAGGGATGGCTGTAATGGCAGGCTTGTCTATCTTCTTCTGCGATGCGTCCTCGCCCTGCTGCTTGTATACTACAGCATAGCCGTCGGTGAAGTGACGACGTGCGAAGTCTACAATCTGCTGCTTGGTCATACCCGCAATGCGGTCGTACTTCTGCACCTCTGTCTTCCAGTCGCGTCCGTTGATGAACGAGTTGACAAAGACGTTGGCACGGCTCTCGTTCTTGTCGAGCGAGTGCAGATAGTTGAGCTTCATGTTGTTGACGATGGCAGGCAGCAGCTTGTCGCTGAACTCGCCACGCTTAAGCTTCTCTATCTCGGCAAGTATAAGGCTCTTTACCTCGTCGAGTGTCTGCCCCTCGTTGGGCATACCATAGATGATGAACTGCGAGTAGTCGCGCATGTCGTAGTTGAAAGCCTGTGCACCCTGGCAGCGCATAGGCTGGTTGATGTTGATGTCGAGCAGTCCTGCCTTGCCGTTGTTAAGGATAGAAGAGATAACGGCGAGTGTGTCGCTCTGCAGTTCGGCGGCACCGTCCATCTTCCAAGCCATCATTATGTTGGCAGCCTCCTTGCCTATGACGGTAGTGCTAACGGGCGCTGTGAGGTCCTTCTGCACAGGGAACTGCGGATAAACCACCTTGTCGCTCTTCTTCCACGAGCCAAAGTAGCGGTCGATGGTGGCTATAACCTTGTCGGGGTCGAAGTCGCCAGCCATACAGATGGCTACGTTGTTAGGCACGTAGTAGTGCTTAAAGTAGTTCTTGATGTTTGTGATAGAGGGGTTCTTCAGGTGGTCCTGTGTACCGATAGTGGTCTGTGTGCCATAGGGGTGGGTAGGGAAGAGCATCTTGCCGATGGCTGCCAACTCCTTGCGTGTGTCGTTGGTGAGCGAGATGTTGAACTCCTCGTACACAGCCTCAAGCTCGGTGTGGAATCCACGGATTACCATATTCTGGAAACGGTCGCCCTGAATGCGTGCCCAGTTGTCAAGCTCGTTAGACGGTATATTCTCCACATAGCACGTAACGTCGGTGCTTGTGTAAGCGTTGGTGCCGTTGGCTCCGATGCTCGACATGAGTTTGTCGTACTCATTTGGAATGAAGTACTTGGCTGCAATCTGCGACACCGAGTCTATCTCATGATAGAGCTGACGGCGCTGTGCAGGGTCGGTGACGGTGCGATAGTGCTCGTAGCGACGCTCAATATCGTCGAGATAAGGCTTCTCCTTAGCATAGTCGGCAGTGCCAAACTGTTGTGTACCCTTGAACATCAGGTGCTCAAGATAGTGGGCAAGTCCTGTTGTCTCAGCAGGGTCGTTGCGCGAACCGGTACGCACAGCGATGAAGGTGTGAATACGCGGTTTATCCTTATTGACCGAAAGATAAATCTTCAGTCCGTTGGGCAGAGTGTAGATGCGTGTCTGCATCGGGTCGCCCTTCACTGTCTCGTAGCTGTAAGCCGAGGCATTGCTGCAAAATCCTAAGGACAGAGCAGCTGCAATCAGAATAGATTTGAACTTCATTGTTATATTCTTTGATTTTTAGCTGTAATTAGTATATACTTTGTTTACATATACAGTTTCTGGTTCTCAAAGTCAACCTCCTTGTCGAGTTGCTCGATGAAGTTGGCGAACACTTCCTCCTCCACATCACCGAGACGATACTCCTTGGTGGCATCCTTCTTTATTTCAGCTATCCACGCACGGCGTGCGGTGACGTAATCTTGCTTCACTCGCTCCACATTCTCCTCAGTGAGCGAGGTGAATCCGTAGTAGTCCATTATCATGCGATATGACCATGCCCAGCGATACTCTGAATAGTTGGCATGTATTTCCTCGAAGCGCTCGGTGAGTTCCTGCGTTGTCTCGATGTCGCCAGAGAGAATATCGTCGATAATACGCTGTTCCTCCGACTCAGGAAGAAGCAGACCCGAGAGGTCGTTCCACGAACCTATGCCCACTTCTGTCATAGGTTCTACGGGGGCATGACGCTTGAGCACGGCTCCCATGTAGATGCGCAGAGCGATGTCGTAATACTTGATACCCTTGCGCAGCGACGAGTTCTTGATGACATACTCATGATAGTTGTATGTTGACACGTCCTCACCTGATGCGTCGCGCAGGTCTTCGAGTATCTTCTTGCCACGTAGTATCTCACCCACGGTGAATGGCGAGAGCCAGTCGAAGTTGACTACACTCTTCTTTGTTCCAGTCGGTCGCATGTCGCGCTTGGGCCACTTGCGTATGTCACGATAAAGCCCCACGGTGGTGAGGTTGCGACCTGGCACAAGATACATGGTGTCGTTGTAGGCTATAAGATAGGAGAATGGCAGCGAGCGTGTGTCAGGATGATACATCAACTTGCCAAAGCATACAGAGAAGGCTCCAATGTGAGCTGGCATGAGTACATAGGCACCTGACGCTGTCTTTGAACCACGCTCCAGTGTGCCATAGTGCATAGGACCCATCTTATAGGCATGGTTGGAGAAGTTGGTGGCTGAACCCGCGTTGTAGAACGAGAACTCACCGCCAATCAACAACGAACTCTTGTGGTGTGAAGCAGTAAACGGACCGCAGAAAGCGGCGCATGCCTCACCGTTTGACATGTATGAGTTGGCGAAGAAGACACTGTTCGAAGCAGTGAATCCATTGCTCACCTTGCATGTCTCGCCCACAAAGCAGTCTTGCATCTTGACGCTGTTGATGATGGACGAACCGTCTGAGATGATAGAGTTCTCGCAGATGACACCCGTGCCGATGTACACCGAGGCGTTTTGATTGCTCATGATGGTGCAGTCGCTGAGTCGTGATGCACCCGAAATCTCGCAGTCGTCATAGATGATGGTGTTGGTTATCTCCTTTGTGTTGACAATCTTCACGTTGTTGCCAATAGTGGCTGTCTCTGGCGACGTACGCTCTATCTCCTCACGAATTAGTCGGCGTATGGCATCCTTAAGAGGACGGTTTTGGAAGTGCTTCACCATAAAGGCGGCTATCTGGCTCGTCAGTCCATGATAGAGTATGAGATTGCCATCGCCCACCTCGTTGAGCACAGATATGAGGTTGCCCTCACCATAGGTGGCACCCTCGGTGGTCTCCATCGTGCAGACGTTGGAGATGAGGCAGTTGTCGCCTATCACGTAGTTGTTGATAAACCCCGAGATATTCTCGATTAGACAGTTGTTGCCAATGGTGACATTACGCAGTGTGGCGTTGTTGACGCCCGAGTGTTTGAAGAATCCCTTGCTCACCTCCACACTGTTGTCGAAATGTCCGAGGTGAATATCACCGTAGAACATTACGCGGTGAAAGAAATTAGGCGCAAAATCATCGCTCACTCTGATGCGCTGCCAGTCTTCTGCCCAGCAGCTGTTAGCCTGAAGGGTTGAGACTTCCGTGTCTGTCAAGTTTCTGTATGCCATAAGCTTTTTTGTTTTATTATAAGTTTGTGTTCTTCGTTGTTGGTTTTCTTATTCGTCTTCGATATCGTACAGGAAGTCGTTATAGGGGTATTTCTGCACATGCAGCTCGCGCACCTTCTTATATATGGTGTCACGGAACTCGTCGATGTTCTGCTTCTCTTTGGCTGATATGAAGAGGCAGTTGTCGTCGAGACGTGCCATCCATGTGCGCTGCAAGTCTTCGAGGGTTACGTTCTCCTTTGTCATCGGTGTCAGGTCGTCCTCCTCCTTGTCGGTCCAAGTATAGTTGTCTATCTTGTTGAACACTATCATTGACGGTTTGTCGGCACATCCGAGGTCCTTGAGGGTGTTCTCCACGACATTGATTTGCTCCTCAAAGTCGGGATGCGAGATGTCTACTACGTGCAGCAGCAGGTCAGCCTCACGCACCTCGTCAAGGGTCGACTTGAACGAATCGACAAGATCGGTAGGCAACTTGCGTATGAATCCTACGGTGTCTGCCAGCAAGAATGGCAGGTTCTCCACCACCACCTTGCGCACCGTGGTGTCCAATGTAGCAAAGAGTTTGTTCTCGGCAAACACTTCGCTCTTAGAGAGGAGGTTCATGATGGTCGACTTGCCCACGTTGGTGTAGCCAACGAGTGCCACACGTATCATTCTGCCGCGGTTCTTGCGCTGTGTTGTCTTCTGCTTGTCTATCTCCACAAGGCGCTGCTTTAGGAGTGTTATGCGGTTGAGGATGATTCGGCGGTCCATCTCAAGCTGGGTCTCACCCGGACCACGAAGTCCCACACTACCCTTGCCGCCACCCGAGCCTGAGCCACCGCCCTGACGCTCAAGGTGGGTCCACAGACGCTGCAAACGTGGCAGCATGTAGCGATACTGCGCCAGCTCCACCTGTGTCTTGGCGGCTGCCGTCTGAGCACGCATGGCAAATATGTCGAGGATGAGCGATGTGCGGTCGAGAATCTTCACTCCAAGCTCCTTCTCGATATTACGTATCTGCTTAGCTGTCAACTCGTCGTCAAAGATTACCATACCCACTGGGCGCTCGGCATCCTCCTCGTCCTCAATATACTGGCGTATCTCCTGGAGCTTGCCCGAACCCACGTATGTCACCTGGCTTGGTCCTCCAACACGCTGCGTGAAGCGCTTCACAGTGACTGCGCCTGCTGTGTCGGCAAGAAACTCCAATTCGTCGAGATATTCCTTAGTCTTGGCTTCGTCCTGCTCCTTGGTGATAAGTCCCACAAGCACGGCAGTCTCAGCCTTTACTTCTGATATTACAAATTCCTTCATTCAAAAAAAACAAAAAATACGTATTTATGTGAGGCCAATAAGCCAATATGCTACAAAAGTATACAAAATCTTGCATATTCACAACTATTAGCCGACGAAAAGTGAAAGAAACGGGAATAAAAAAAGCCTCATCCCCAACCCTCTCGATAATGAGGGATTGAAGATGAGGCTTCCGAATATTTTATTCCATTGAATTAGTTCTGCTTCTCAAGCTCAAGACCAGCCTCAAATGCTGTTGTCTTGTTCATGATTTCAGGCAACTGCTCTACAACGCTCTTCAACATCTTGAGAGTCTTGAGGTCGTCCTCGTCAAAGTTGGTTGTAGGAATCTTCTGAATGAAGTCGTTGAGTGTGACAATCATTGGCTGAATATAAGCCTTGTCTACGAAGAAGTAAGCCTTAGACTTGTCTGCATTCCAACGGATGTTTACAGGAATGCCGCTTCCGAACTGATCGAGGAGCTTCTTCATCATCTCCTTTTCGGCTGCGTCCTCAGCATCATCCACATCTACATCTGAGAGAATCTTGTCGGCATTGAGCAGAATGTTGATGTGTGTGTCGTCTACAACCTTGTATGAAACATAGCCCTTAGCCTCCTGCCACTTTGCAGAAGCATCATCCATATCGTCAGCATCCTTGTAAACAGCAGTGATGCTGCCGTCCTTACCGAATGTCACGCTCTTGAGCAACTTTGGCAAGAAGGCGTTAGCCATGCTATTTGCGAGTGGCACGATAGTCTCATTGATATCCATTGGCATAGGCTGACCTGTACCAAACAAATCGATATTGATAGCGGTTCCAGCAGGAACATCCCACTTAATCTTTACCGAACCGTCAACCGAACCATCTGCGTTCTCAACCGACTCCTCTACGTTCCATGTTCCTACGAGAGCCTCAATCACCTTGCCATTGTCGCCTTCGCCACCCTTAGGATCGTCGTCGCTACATGCTGTAAACAGGCAAACGGCAAAAACCATTGCCAAAAGAGATAAATACTTTTTCATGTTGTTGCTTTGTTTTTGTTCTACTTTTGTTGTTTATCACTTCTAAAGGTTGCAAAGTTAGCTTTTTTTTATTATCATCGACTTTTCAAAATGTCCTAATTAATGTAACAAAAGGCGCATATTGATGTATATCAATCCCATTTATATGAATTGTTTAGCTTAACAATAAGATTGTTAATGTTACAAAAATTAAACAATGTGAAATTATTAATTGATTTTAATCATTTATCTTGGGTATTAAAGATTTAATGATTACCTTTGCAATGATAAAACAAACAAAGCATGACCACCGCAAGGTGGTGAATCGACTTTAAAAAACCGATTTTCAACTAACTCATGACTGCTTATTTAGTTACAACTACTACAACAATCAAACGAGACGTGTCCCGATGTGATGTCGGGGCACGTTTACAGTTTTCCAAATCAAATATCATGGCATACTAAAAACAAACAAGAAATAGTTAATTGCCATTCACCACAAAAATATATTCGTTAACTATAATTACTAAAATAAATTATTATGAGATTAATCATCGAAAAGGATTATGACCAGCTCTCAAAGTGGGCAGCTGAGCATGTGATTGAACGCATCAATAAGTTTAACCCGACACCCGACCATAAGTTCGTGCTCGGTCTTCCTACCGGTTCTTCACCTATCGGTATGTACCGCGCTTTGGCTGAGGCTTGCAAGGAAGGTCGCGTTTCGTTCAAGAATGTCCTCACATTCAACATGGACGAGTATGTTGGTTTGCCTGAGTCACACCCTGAGAGCTACCACTCATTCATGGCTAAGAACTTCTTCGACCACGTTGACTGCCCGAAGGAGAACATCCACATCCTCAATGGCAACGCAGAGGACTTGGAGGCTGAGTGCGCTCACTACGAGCAGATGATTGAGGAAGCTGGCGGCATCGACCTCTTCATCGGTGGCATCGGTCCTGACGGACATATCGCATTCAACGAGCCGGGCTCTTCACTGACTTCACGCACACGCCAGAAGACTCTGACTACAGATACTATCGTTGCTAACTCTCGTTTCTTCGACAACGACGTGAACAAGGTTCCGACAACTGCACTCACTGTAGGTGTAGGTACTGTTATGTCAGCTCGCGAGGTTATGATTCTTTGCAATGGTCACAACAAGACACGCGCTCTCCAGGCTGCTGTTGAGGGTCCTGTTACACAGATGTGGACTATCTCTGTTCTCCAGCTCCACCAGCATGGCATCATCGTTGCTGACGAGGCTGCTACCGAGGAGCTCAAGGTTGGAACCTACCGTTACTTCAAGGATATCGAGAAGAACAACCTGTAATCCTTTACATTCAAGACTATGCACAAAGCATTATCTATAAAGCGAATCTCAGTTGCCTCTGTCAAGGCGGCTGAGATTTGCCGTATATTGGACGAGGCTCAAGTTGAGTTTACTCCTGTTGACAACCATTGCTGGGCTGCCGACTTCCCTTACAAGCCCAAGTTTGAAGTGCGCATGGCTCACAATGGCGAGCAACTTCTCATCAACTATCGTGTCACCGAGGAGTGTGTGCGTGCCGTAGCGCCTCACGACGACGGCAATGTATGGGAAGACTCATGCTGCGAGCTTTTCCTTTCACCTGTAACTGACGGCACCTATTATAATATGGAGTGTAACGCTGCTGGCACTATGCTCATCGGCTTCGGTCCGGAACGCGAGAACCGCGAGCGTGCTTCACAGGAAATACTCGACAAGGTAGACCGCTGGTCGTCTATGGGACGCGAGCCTTTTGCCGACATCGAGGGCGAACGCACATGGCAGCTCTGTCTTGCCGTACCTACAGAGGCCTACTATCACCACTCACTCAAGTCGTTCGACGGACTCAACGTGAAGGGCAATGTCTACAAGTGTGGCGACAAACTGCCGCATCCTCACTTCCTCTCGCTCTTCCCCATCGATCTTCCTAAGCCCGATTTCCATCGTCCCGACTTCTTCGGCGACGTTGTGTTCGAGTAATACATAATATAAGGAGGGTGTCAAAACTATTCACAGATTGCAGACCGTTGTGTCTGCCTATGAGTTTTGACACCCTCCTTATATATTTTTATACATTATATAATATATCTATATCAGCATGAAAACAATAGCCATCACCCTACCCCACTTTTTCCCTGACGAAGCCGATGCCGTCAACCGACTCTTTGACGAAGACAGCATCGACTTGCTGCATCTGCGCAAACCCGACTCCGACATCGACGATTGCAGACGTTTGCTCGATGCCATCGACTCCAAGTGGTACGACCGCATCGTCATTCACGACCATTTTGCGCTGTGCAGCGAGTTCCATCTGCATGGCATCCATC
Source organism: uncultured Prevotella sp. (assembly GCA_934183355.1). GTDB lineage: Bacteria > Bacteroidota > Bacteroidia > Bacteroidales > Bacteroidaceae > Prevotella. The sequence goes on along the minus strand of CAKPST010000008.1, from coordinate 4,789 downwards.
TCAACCGACGCAATCCTATACCTCCTGCCAATCATCATGGCAGCCTCTCGTGCTCATGCCACTCGTTGGAGGAAGTGATAGAACGCAAACCAACGATGAACTATGTGTTCCTTAGCCCTATCTTTGACAGCATATCCAAGCAAGGCTATCGCTCGGCTTTCGACCATGCTACTCTGAAGAAAGCCGCACACGAGGGCATCATCGACCACAAAGTTGTGGCTTTGGGTGGAGTAACACGCCAGCGCATCAGCCTATTGGCAGAATACGGATTTGGTGGAGCTGCCATGCTCGGCGACATCTGGCGATAATCATCTGCCCTTGTCGAACACCACTGAGTAGAGCACTGGCAGCACCGTAGCTATAAGCACCATCGAGATGAGCGTACCAAAGAACACAACTGCTGCCATCGGCGACCACAACGTATTGTTCTCAAGCATCATCGGCAGCACGCCTACTGAGGCTGCAGCCGACGTGAGGAATATCGGACGCATACGACGCTCGCCTGCCTGGAAAGCTGCCTCACGCACTGACAATCCCTTCTCGCGGCGCAACTCCTCGGCATAGTCGAGCATGATGATGCCGTTGCGCACAAGGATACCCATCAGACTCACCACTCCAAGAATGCCTGTTATGGACATGTCGTAGCCTGTGATGAGCAGTCCGACGGCTGCACCAAACACACATAGCGACATTGCCGAGAGATTGACAAGGGCGAGTGATATGCGCTTGAAGTGGAAGAGCAGAATGAAGAAGATAATGAACACTGCCACAAGCACGCCCGATGCCACCTGTGGCATTGTCTCTGTGTCCTTCTCCAACATGCCTCCTGTCTTCACCTCAAGATTCTGGGGCAGCGACAACGTCTTGACACGAGCTTCCACTTCCTTTGCCAAATGGTTGGCATTGTAGCCTCGTTTGGGCTCAGCAACAACCGAAATAGTGCGCACACCGTTGCGACGCACTATGCAACCATCGGTAAAATCGGGCTTGACAGTGGCAAACTGACGCAGTGGAACTGACGTTGTTCCACCCATTACGGGGATGTATTCGTCGCCAAGTGTGGTGAATTGGCTGCCGTCTTGACGGTCGCTCTTCAACACTACGTTCACCGGATAGTCGCCTTCCCACAGCGAAGCCACTGGCACACCAGGACCATAATGCACCGCAAGGTCGGCTGTTAGCAACGCCTTGTTGATGCCAAGACGGTTTGCCTCAGTCTCGTTGAGTGTTATGCCCACTCCCGGTTGAGCCTCCTCAAAGTTTGTTCTTATTAGCGTCAGTCCTTCTGTCTGACGCATACATTTCTCTACCTTGGCAGCAGCCTGCTTCAGGTCGTTAAGGCTGTCGCCACTAATGCGTATCTCTACGGGATATGCAGCATTGTTGTAGTCCATCTGCTTGAAGCGCACATAGGCATCGGGGAAATACTCAGCATAGCGGTCGGCATACTCGTCGAGCACTTCGGCTGTCGACTCATTGTCCTTGGTATTGACGATGAACTGTGCAAAATTGGTACCACCTATCTGCGGAGCGTATGTCACATTGAATCGTGGCGAACCTTGACCTATGAACGATGTGACTGCCGTCACACGACTATCACGCTTCAATATATTCTCCAGCGAGTCGGCTATCTCTGCCGTTCTCCTTGCTTTTGTTCCATTTGGCAAGAATATCTCCACAGCAAACTGGTCGCGTTCCTCAAGTGGCATCATGCGCTGCGGCACTTTCAAGAACAACAACACACCGAGGATTATCATTCCCACACCACCGGCAAGCGTCAACCAAGGACGACGGAAGCAACGCTTCAACAGCCATGTATAGCCATTCTGAAGATAGTCGAGTGGCGAAAGACGCTGCTTTGCGGCTGACTGTCCATTCTTCTCCTCCTTTTTATCTACCTTCTTCTCCTTTATTCCCTCATGTATAAATGTGTATTGCAGATATGGGGTGAGCACCAACGACACCGTGAGCGACACACTCAGGATGATGAACATTGCCCAAGGGAATGACTTTACGAAGTCTGACATCTCGCCCTTCATCGTGAAGAGGAAGGGGAAGAACGTCAAACTAATAGAGAGTGTAGCCGAGAGCACCGACATGAAGAACTCGCGTGGGGCTGCTATCGAGGCATGCCAGCGCGACATGCCATGTCCAAGTTTCTCCATATAGTTGTCGATGATGACAACAGAGTCGTCCACCACCATTCCGAGAGTCACGATGAGGGCGGCAAGAGTGACGGTATTTAGCTCAAAACCGAAGATATAGAAGATGCCTACCGATGAGAATATAGTGATAGGTATGGACAATGCCGACACCTCTGCCACACGACGCGGCATGAGCAACACTACGACTACAATGACGGCAATGACTGATATGAGCAATTCGCGGAGGAAGTTGACCACCGAGTCGCTCACCACACGACTCTGGTCGGTGATGATGCTCAGCTTCACCTCGTCGGGCAACCCACTCTTGAAATCGTCTATCTGAGCACGCACATCCCTACCCATCTTCACGATGTCGTTGCCGGGTCGCATCTCTATAGATAAGAGCACACACTTCTTGCCATCCGACTTGATATACTTGTCCATCGAGGGATATTCGCGCACTATGCGTGCCACGTCCTTCAGACGTATGATGCTACCCATCGGCGATGAATAAACGATTTGGTTGGCTACGTCCAACTCCGAGTTATACGGGTCGTTGATATGTATCGGTGCCACCGTGTTGCCACCTTCCACCGAACCACTATAGGTAGTAAGTCCCTGCATGGCAAGCGAATTAAGTATGGTGAACGAACCGATGCCATACTTCGCCATCTTCTGTTGGTCGAGATATACGGACAGTTGCTCCATCTCCATTCCGTATGTGCGCATATTGGATATGGCGTCGATGCGGCGCAGTCGCGACTTCAAATCGTCGAGATATTGCCTCAACTCGCGATATGTCTTTTGTCCCGACTCAATAGTCACGAGCAAGGCGGAGGTCTCAGCAATGTCGTCGACAGCCTGAACAGCAGCTACCGACGACGGCAACTGCATCTTGAACGCTGATAATCCATGCTTGAACTTCGACCAGAAGGCATCCTTATCCTCTATGTCTGCATTCAGCTCAACATATACTATAGCCATGCCGTCCTTGGTCTGGGAGTATGTCTTCTCCTTGCGCACTTCCTTATAGCCGAAGATGAAGTCCTCAAGAGGTTTTGTCACACGCTGCTCTATTTCGCCCGACGTACTGCCTGGACATACAGCCACAACGGCTCCCTGACGAATGGTGAACACAGGCATCTCTTGCTTAGGCATATTGACAAGTCCTACCAGACCCATCACCACAAGCATACCCATAAGCAGAATGACGATATTGTGATAGCACATAGCCGACTCGATGAAGCTGCGCTTCATCAGACGATTGGGCTTGCGCTTGATGCGGGCGCGAATATGATCGTGCAAAGCTGTATCCTTCTTCATTTTTGAGTACAGAATTATGAGTTCTAAAGATTTCTAACTTCCACAGCCATTCCTTCACTCACCTTCTGGCTTCCATCCGTTATCACACGGTCGCCTATCTTCAGCCCAGAAGTTATTACTACACCATATTCGGTGAAATCGCCGATGGTAACATACTGCTGTTTGGCTTTGCCACCAACGACAAGCCAAACAAAACGCCGATTGTCTGAATCGAGCTTTATAGCATTGAGTGGAACTGAAATAACAGCTGTGTTAGTAGCATCCTCTGCCTTGGCAGACGACGATGTAGCCCCCGACATCTTCACACTGCACACCATACCAGGCATCAACTTTCTGTCGTTGGCATCAACGGCAAGCTTTATGTCATACGTATGCGACACTACATTCGCCTCGATGCCTTTCTCTCGGACAGTAGCTTCATAGGTGCGACCGCCAAGTGCCGACACCACAACACGTGCCTTGTTGCCTATCTTTATCGTCGACACCTCGTTCTCTGGCACAGACATCTTGACATCTATCTTTGAGATGTCCACAAGACGCAACACCTGCTGACCAGCCATGACGTTCATGCCACGCTCGGCTGTGCGCGACGAGATGACACCCGAGAATGGGGCAAATAGTGATGTACGTGATAGTTGGGTGCGTGCCAAGCTCTCTGACGACTGGGCTTGCTCAAGTTTTGTCTGCACCTCCACCCACTTGATGTCAGACAGCACGCCTTGCTTGTGCAAAGGCTCAAAACGACGATAGGCATCCTGCGCCTGACGCAATGTAGAGAGCGCCAACTGATGGGCATCGCGCAATGATGTTGGGTCGACAGTAGCAAGCAGCTGACCCTTAGTCACGCGGTCGCCATTGTCGACACGCAACGACACAATGTTGCCAGGCACTTCAAAACTCAGTGCTGTTCCCTCACGCTCAACAACGCTGCCCACATATTCGCGAGCCACATCGCCTGCGGCTCCATTCACAGTGACCACGCTTACAGACACTGGTGCCTTTGTCTCGACCGACTTCTTGTCTGTACATGCAACAAGCAAAGCCGCAACAAATAATATAAACGAAAATCCTTTGAAGCTTCTTATTCTCATAACAAAATTGTTTTATCCTAAATGCAAAAGTACAAAATACTTGTGGGGAGGAGTTATCAGATGGCTTAATTTTATTTAAAGACAAAAATTAAGCGATTATGCAAAAAAGTAGATAAAGCAAAAAAGGAAGTCTCTGTTAAGAAACTTCCTCTTATTGGGTGGCAGATGGGACTCGAACCCACGACATTCAGAACCACAATCTGACGCTCTAACCAACTGAACTACAGCCAC
>CAKPST010000007.1 GCA_934183355.1 uncultured Prevotella sp. | reverse complement strand
CATACTATCAAAGAACTCTTTGGCTGGCAGCGTAAAGCCGCTTAGCCGTTATCTCAAATTTTAACGAACCATTGTATTAATGCAGAACTAAATAATTTGAACATTGAAATAGAAATACCAGAAGAGTCAAAACCAGAAAATGTCGGTATTTATTTGGAACAGAATTATTATGGCAATATTACACTTTTCGATGAACATAAGGATGAAATCCGTAAATATGATGCCGTACTAATTGACGAAATACAAGATTACCATCGTTCTTGGATGGATATCATTAAGAATTATTTCAGAGACCCACAAGGAGATTATGTGCTATTTGGCGATGTAAAACAAAATATATATGGTCAACCAACAGAGAAAAAAGATGTCGTAACAAATGTTCGAGGTGTCAATGAATTGAAATATTGCTATAGATCAGACTTCAAAGTGCGTGATTTGGCTCAATCTTTTCAGAGAAACATTTTCGGCGAGAAGTACGATGTGGATGATTTTCTCGAAAATGGCGGATATGATTTCTTCGGACAAAGACAGGAGAAGGATGGGTACATAAACTATATGTATCTCTCTGATAAAGCTGTTGTTTCTACGCTATATAACATTATTAGGGGAAATATTCTCAATGAAGCTGCTAATATATCACCTAATGATATTACAATTTTGGGATACACAACAAAACTACTTCGTTTGTTTGATGTGTATTATAGATATGCAAGCCGTGAAAAAACAAACAGTATGATTGAAAGCATAGAAACCATGTATATGACTCATTTAAACTATATTGGGAAAAACGATACGAACAACCCAAACAAGCCATGGTTTGACAATATATCAGAACATCTCGCAAAAAAGCTATTTCCGTGCAAGGGCAAATTATATGACAAGGATATCATAAAACTTAGGCAAATAATAGTACGCCTATTTACAATATATGATTTGACTCTGAATTTCAAGAGTGTCTTTGATGAAAGACTTAGGGAAGAATGTATCAATTATGGAATCTCTTACGAAGCCTTCCTCGCCTTTAGAAAACATTACGATAAAGAACTTTTAAATTTCAAAGCACAAGTTTATAGTGACAACTATAAGAATATACGCGATAATAAGAAACTTCATTTTTGGATGAATAGTGGAACTATAAAGATTTCTACAATAAATTCATTCAAAGGTTGGGAAAGTGAATTCGTATTTCTCATATTAGAGCCCAAATATGAAAACACGACAACATTTAATGTCTCGTTTGATGAACTTCTATACACGGGTCTAACAAGATGCAGACGTAATCTTGTTGTGATAAACTTTGGCAATGAAGAATATGACAATAAAATACGACCTTTAATTGACTCGATAAAGTAGGTTGTCTGTGTGTTCTTGTGTTGACAAATCCAGGACTTCTGAAACTCCCAATAGAACAAATATACAGAGGTGGAGAGTCAAAAGCTCGTAACCAACGTATGCAGAATATGTTTCGCATGATTGGCTATGGCGAGAACCTCGGTTCTGGCTTTCCACTTATCCTGAATGCATGGAACGAGAAGTACTGGCTGAAGCCAGAGTTGCTGGAGCAACTTGATCTGATGCAAGTAAAATTAACCCTACATATCCAGAATGAGCCGATAAATGAGCCGATAAATGAGGACATAACGGAGCGCCAGAAAGCAATTCTTTCTTCAATTCTGCAAAAGCCATTATCTAATAGAGACGAATTGGCAGAAATGGCAGGGGTGTCATTGGCAACCATTAAGCGTGAAATAACAATCCTTCGTAAAAATGGATATATAGATAGAGACGGTAGCAACAAGAATGGCCAATGGCTAATACTAAAAAGGTTCTAATAAAAGAGGTGGTTCCATATCAAATGGTACCACCTCAGTCTTTACGCATCATTTGGATTTTGATTTATAGCTATTGTTGGCATCCTAAATATTCATTAAAGAATCCAATTCCAAATAATTCTACTTGGCTTTTTCGTCCTTAATGACATATTGATAGAACACACGATTGAGCCTGTCACGTTTCATTACACGTTCTTGATACAAACATGAAAAGAGAATACATGCGGAAAGTCCGAGTATTATCAAGTACCATTGCAACATGCCCCATTTGTCGGTGCTCGCCTTGAAACGCTGCCACTTGTATAGCCACCATGTTTTCAAAGTTGGAGGTGGGGCTGGTTTCGGATTGGTAATGGCTTGTAGAGCATTACCCCAAATCTTTAATATAGTATGGGCGGTATCTACTGGTTCGTCTTTATCAAGAATCTTCAGCCCGATGAAGCGTATGGTGCGTTGTATCTCAGGAGGGTATTCAGATGCCCATTCCTTCATTTGGGCTATGGTGTTGATGCCTTGAATCGTGCGTTTATGGAAATACTCTTTCCGATTTTTATCTTCTTTATCATCAAGTTGTTTCCATCGCTTTTGTAACTCTTCAGCGTACATACCAATGAATCGGTCTCCCATAAGTTTGATTCTTTCATCAGATAGGATAGAGCTACATAGTTCTCCGTTATCGAAATAGCTTTTAATTCCCTGACGGATAGCTTCTTCAAGGTGGTCTTCTGAGATGTAAGGTGTAGAATCTTTAGACTCTATATTTTCATTCGATGGCTGTTGAGATAACAACGTCTCAATATGTGCAAGTTTCGTGTTGTACACTTCAACACTTTCTTTTATAACCGACAATTCATCAAGGATGTCTTCAAGTTGGTCGTTTTGTTTGCTCATATGTATGATGGTTATAAGTATTATCGTCTACCTTTTCTATAAAAATGAGAGTTGCTGTGATACTTTCTTTTGTATTTATCATCATCTCCCCATCCGATTTTTGATACTGAACTTTCGCCACCGCCAGCGGATATAGCAGATTGGTATGGAGGAAATAACATAGTTCCAAGAGCTGTAAGTCCTACATGGAGTATTCCATTACCAACATCAGTAATTTCTCCAACCGTTTGGGATAAGTCTTCTATTAGTTCAGGAACAAGTGGCTGGTTATCGCCTTTCATATCTGGAGCCTCATTCATCTTAGTCTTGGCTTGAAATGGGAACTGGCTGTCAAAGTTTGGAAATATGTCATCAATGCGACTAACCTCAAAGCCATTGTGTGTGTCATACCATTCTTGACGTGCATCCTCATACATGGATCTCGCCTGTTCATGAACGATAGCCACGGGATTGCCAAGTCGCTCACAGATATGGGACAACGTGAGCGAAGCATCCAATTGCTTGCCACTAAAGGATATGTCATGTCTCATTCGGCTACCAACCTTGTCTTTATCGATGGTGAATGAAACGCCCTCAATACCATTGGTTGTGGTGTTGTAGCGAAAGCGTAGGCTGATACCAAGTTTTGCCAACTCATTCTCAAAATCTTTCCAGTTGTAAGATACCTGCAAAGACTCCTTTACAGCATGCATCATCTGATAGCGAATGGCATCCATGGTGCGAAGTCGTTGTACTTTGACTACTTCCTTTCCACTTGCGATATACAATTCATACTTTCGAGTAAGGTCTTTGCACACCTTTACATTTTTGTCTTTCTCATGTGCGTCTTTGGTACACTTACCCTTGAAGTTGACACGATTCACAACGATGTGAATATGTGGATGCTCCTTGTCGTAATGACGAAAGGCAACAAACTGATTATCGTCATATCCCATTTTTTGCAAGTATTCGTTAGCAAGCTGCCCCAATAGGATATTGTCAATGCGTGGCGCATCATGTGGAGAAAACGCAAGAACAAAGTGAGCGACTGGCTTCTTTGTTCTACTACTCAATCCTGCATGCATCACGAAGCTATCTGTTATGGTTTGATTGTTCGTCAAGTTGATACCATCACTTGCTGCCACCAATGTAGCTTTTTTGCGTGAATCGTTAACATAGTTGACGAGACCACCAAAAGAAGAGCCATGAAGTATTTTACCGTACATATTGAATTCGATTTGACATTTAACCATTAAAGGAGGTATCTTCAACTTCCTTTTCTTCGATTTTCAAGCGAGCTTGATGCAAAATGGCATTGACACCATTCAAGGCTTCATTGGCTTTGTCTGCAATGCTATTGAAGCCATATTGATGGGCAAGTTTTGCCAATGTGTTTATATTTGTACCGAGGTTGTTCAAGTCACGAATTTCTTTCATGAGGGACTTAGTAACAGGTTGCCTCACTATCGCATGAAGTGCACCCTCACGAATGTATGTACTGATGGGCATCTCTCCTGCTTTGCGCTTAATACGGATGAACTGTTTCTTTGTGAAACGTACTGGTATGGGTGTCCCATATTTTTCGTCTTCGGAAAGGGGCTTGCGACCTCCTATGTTATTGATTACATGTTTTGCCATTGTTGCTTATTTTGCTATTATTCTGGTTTCGGGGAGTAAGTTGTTCAATAGTTGTTGTCTGAGTCTGATACTCCGTTCAGACTCTGGCAACAGCCCAATCGGATATACCGATTGGGAACGTTTTCGTATATCGAAAACACAAACTTGCTCCCGAAACAACTTCTCTATTTTTCTAATCTCATTTTTGACTACGTGAGCATAGTCTTGGCATTCTCTTACAAAGGTATTCATTGATATCCTTACTCTCGGCGTATTCTGATGAAGCATCAACAACTTCGCCCATACACATCCTCATGATTTGCTTTGTCGCATTGCGTCCTGCTTCATCGTTGTCCAAGTGGCAATATACCTTATGGTATTTGTTCAAAGCACTCAAAGCCTTTGTTATGTTGATTACAGAGTTTAGCACGACAGCATTACAGTCACCATGCAGTTCTACATAAGATAGGAAATCAATGAAGCCTTCAAATACATGACAATCATCATCACCATGCTCAATAATAGATATGTCCTTAGGAGAGATGCATCCCTTGAAATAAGCATTGCGTATCTCATACCCTCCGCAGCGATTGGCAAAGCCAACAGCATAATACCTCTTACCATGATTTGTATAATGGATTTCCTTGCAATAACAAGTCGCGACACTTGCACTGACACCTCTACCTTTCAAATAATAGAGCAAAGAATGGTTTGTCAGTTCCATTACGGTTACATTTGTAAAGGCTTCATCGGCTTTCTTATTTGGCTGTAGATTCTGAATTACAGGAAACTTTGGCTCAATGACATGATTAGAAGATTGCCACTTGTTATTATCATAAAGGAGCAACTTTTCCAATGTTCTAAGGTTACCACCTTTGCCCAACCCGAAGTCATACCACACATTTTTGTTCACATCCACTTTGAATGATGCCGTAAGCTCATTGCGTAATGGTGACAAATACCACCAATTGTTTCCCTTGACTGATGTAGGCTGATACCCATGCTCTTGCAGGAACTCTGTGATTGCCATGTTGTCTGATATATTCATCTTGCTTTGCTTGTTGAGTTGTTGAAATGTTAAATGATGATTGATGAAAAGAAAAAGTGTTGAGCGCTTGTTGAATACTTTGTTGAAAGATAAATGCTTGAAATACAGTACATATACTTTTCTTTTCATCATTTCAACAAATCAACAGAAGTTATATGTTTAGTGTGTATAAGAACTCTTTCGTCACCGTATAGAAACGACCAACTCTGTTTATTGCTCCATACTTTGACGGCTTTGAATAGTCATACTGGTAGGTCGTGTATGAAAGAGCGTTAGGCGCAGGCTTCAATCGCCACAATTCCTTCACAACCTTGCGGATATGCCATAGTTCTACTTTCACTCCATTCAGCGAAAGCAATGGTAGAAGGTCTTGTGGGATGAACGATACCTTGTCAACATTCTGGCTCTCCATAATGGTACGCAGCAACTCCACTATGTCTATCTCTGTGTGGTTGCGATTGCTCTGCATTATTCGTTCCAACGCTTCTGTGCGAATGAGCGCAGGATTGAACCACATTCTACTTTCTTTCGTGGTTGACAGCGGGCGATGCTGCAAATAGTACAGAAAGGCAGGTATCTGCTCCTTTAACTTTTGCAAGAAGTTGGTATCGTCACTATCCAACCTCATCACCTTGCGCACCCAATAACGAGTTTCCCCCATGTCAATGATTACTGGGAACAACTCGTTGTTGGAACACAACACGAACTTGGCGAAGAAATTCACTTCTTGTCTGTCCTTTCCTTTGGCTTCAACCTTATAGGTTTGCGCTGTACTTAGGTTTTTCAGACGTTCTGAATCCTCACGTCTGCACAACAAGACCTCATCAACGACAATCAACAACTTTCCTGCCCAGTCAGCATTGAACTGACTGCGGAAGTCTTCGTTTGTGTTGAATGTGGTATTGTCTTGAAACACCGCTTTCAAGAAATTCAAGAAGGTCGTCTTACCTGTATTGCGCTCTTCAGACACCAACAACAGAATTGGTAGTTTCTGTGTCGGTTGCCTATAAAGCAGTTGCATATAGTCCAATTCTAATTCAAACTGCTCACCGAAAATATGGCGCATCAGTTTTATGATGTCAGGAAACTCGCCCTCAACAGGCACATGAGTAATTGGCTCATACAAATTGTAGAAGCCATCTATCTCTTTATGGTAATCTGTATGACTTGGCACAGTACAGAAGCCATCATATTTTTTGATAGGCGGAGTGTGGCTTTTGCCATAGTCTTGACGGATTGTCCCAAAACTCCATGGTATGCGACGCAATACTGTCGTTCCATTGGCTAAAGGTTGGTGTGCCAGTTTGTACAGAGATGTACCCACACGAATGTATTCTTCTTTAACGTCTGCCATATCGCTTGCTGTTTATAAACGACATTGCTTCCTGCTCCATTTCCTCCTGCGACTTGCGATAAGTGCCACTGCTCAACCATTGGTCAATCTCGGTTTTGTTAAACAAGATACTTTTACCCCTCTTGTGAAATGGGATTTTCCTCGCACTTGTCCAACCGTAAACAGTTTGCTCAGCAGGATGATTAGGCAGATACTCTATCAGAGCAGCCACATTCATCCATTGAGGTTCTTCGCTTTTCTCTGTGGGCATCAGTCTGTCCACTTTGTCGCCCAATTCATTGAGCTTGTCGTACATGACAGCTATCATCTTTGGCATGTCATTGAATGAGATATTTTTGCTATCCATGTTGATAAATATGTTTGTTTTCTGGATACAAAGGTACTTCTCTTTCCAAGTGGAGGTTTGGGGGTATTTGTGGGGATATACAAATACAAGAAACGCTATTCGCTTGATAGTCAGCGGATAGCGTTTCTTGCAGCAGTTAAAGTCTGTAAAGTTTGTGGGAATATGTGATTATGTGTGGGTATTTGACCTTTAGGTGCTCCTTTCCAGAGCTTCTTGGATGATTTCCTTAAATTCCCGATTGTTTTTTGAGGCATTAATAGACACCACATCCTTGCGGTGTTTGTCATAATATTCATAGGAGATACCGCATAAATCCAATATCCCTTCAATCCATGTCTTGGCGAAATCAGCAGGAACAATAGTTTGCGAAACGACATAAATCATATAACAGATGCGTTGTTTCTCGCCAGGCAGTGTGGTTACTTTCTCCTTGGGCAGTTTGAGATTGAGGAAACAAAAGAAATCGCTTGCAGGCATATTCTTGAATTGCTTGCCATTGCACGTTTGAAAGATGCTGACGCACACGCCAAGACTTACTATGTCCTTCAGTTTGGCAACTTCTTTCAGAAGCAGTACTCCCTCATTCATGTGTTCCTCTCCTTTAGTAAACGTTTGGCATCTGTTCTGATAGCATCTGTTATCTCCATCATCTTTGCTGCCCATAGCAACAAAAACTGCATCTCAAAGTAATGCACATGAGCACAATCTTTCTCTTTCATTTTGAGTATAGCATAGCACTCTTCTGTCTCCTCATGTGCATTTTCATAGTCAATCTTTGTCTTCTCACATCGAATATCCAAAACTCTGTAGTCTTCCGAATTGAAGTCCATCATATCAAGTCGGTTGCTTAATGATTGATATTCCTGCCACAACTTGGTTGATTTTTCTTTAGCTCTATTCCACTTATCTTGATATGCTTTCAAGTGTCTCTGCTCCAATGAAGCGAAATTCACCTCATTCCATACAGACATATCTAAAGAGAGAAGACGTCTGATAAGTCCCTGTAGCTTTGTGACGCATACAAGTAAAGCCCCGACATTATCATGGGCACGTTGTTCCGCTTCATCAATGAACTCATTGGTGTTCTTGTATTCATCATAGAAGCGGACAAGGACAAGCACATCCTTGAAACTCACATCACTAACTCTTGCCTGAGTTTCTATTACCTTGTTTACCTCTTGCAGTTGTTCTGCAAGCACCTCAATCATGTTCGACATATATAATAAGGTATGTTTGTTATTCGATATTGTCCAAATTTATCTGTATTGCATCGGCAGCGTTCTCCTTCTTTTCATCCACCACCTTTGTATATATCTGCGTTGTGCGCACATTGGTATGTCCCAGCATCTTGCTCACCGTGTAGATGTCCGTTCCGTTGGCCAGCTGCAAGGTAGCATAAGTATGACGGAAGCAATGGAATGTGATATGCTTGGTGATACCCGCAGCCTTTATCCATCGTTCCAATGGTTTTGAAATCCATGATGGGGCAGGCAACCCCTCAAATACCAACTGGTCATCACCACGTCTGTCACCACACAACTGATAGGCTTGGGCAGAAATAGGTTTGTATTCCACGCCCTTTGTCTTTTGCTGAGTGAAGTTCACCCTGTAGTGGTCACCCTCTTTGACTATCTCTTTCCACTTCATCTTCTTGATGTCCACATGGCGTATGCCTGTGAGTGCAGAGAACAAAGCAGCACGTTTGATTATAGGATTGTCGCACGGTTTTTGTGCAAGCGTATTCAACTCGTCCAATGTCAGGTGTTCACGCCTACTTTCTTGTTCGGGAATACCTTTCACCTTTGCTGCTAAATCAATGGTCAAGTAGCTATCTACGAATGCCTGTTTCAGTCCTGCCTTGAATATGGCGAAGTATGTCGCTGCTGTATTCTGCGATACTGTCCCCGACTTCCCTCCGCCTTGTGGAGCATTGAGAAGAAACAGCTTGAAGTTTTCAATCAGTCCGAGATTTATCTGCCCAAAAGTCAATGAGTCACCACCTGCGAATATTTTCATCAACTCATATACTCGGCGCCAATTGACATTGATAGACTCCGAACTATTCCTATGCCTTTTGTCTGCTACTTCATTGAAATAAGAGATGAAATTGCATTGCGAACGCTCGTTCTGTGCAGCCTGTTCCGCTTCACTGTCTGTATATAGTGCAGCATTGTCATACTCCCTTTGACGAATGGCTCTCACCTTATCGGCGTAGATGCACGCTTCTTGGTCAAGCTGCGATTTGCAAAGGATGATGCCGTTTTCATCTCGTTTCGGTTTGTACGTTACCACTCCATCTGCCGAAGTGCGTGCATTGCGGTTCTTGTCCCATATCGGTGTAGTAACGGTTCTATTCAGAGCCTCCTTTATTCGTGAGGGCTTGCCACCAGTAGTTTTGAATACAGGATAACTCTCAACAATGAGATACCATTCGTCATGATATTCAGACTTGCGGAGTTTCACAGTGCATTTTGTATGTGCTAAAGGCTTCTTCATATCTTCACTACATCTTTATATAGGTTGTCAATTTCTGACTTGGGAGCATAGACGTAATTGCCTATCTGTCTCGTTGGAATGGAATACTTGCGAATGTGAGCATAAACCGTACAGTCGTTGATGCCAAACTTCTTGGATATTTTGCCTATCGTATAGCAATCTTCTGGCTCCAAACTATAAAACTTGGGCAATGACTTGCTATGGTCAATGGGAAATTCTCGGAGAGGAACCATGCTCAGCAATGCAGACTTGCTGACACGCGTAAGACGCTCGCCCAAATTAATAGCCGACACCTTACCACTTTTAATCATTCGCCTAATGGTCTTCCCTGAAATACCAAACATTGCTTCTGCTTCGGCAACACTGATATAGTCACGACCATTGGGAACAGTGGATAATATTGCATCCATCTGTTCTCTTTTCTTATTCTCAGCTTTACGTTTGTTGTACGCTTTTTGCGTACAGGCTTTGCTGCAATAGTGAGACTCCAATGTCTTTGCGATGAATACTGCACCACATTCCTCACATTTGCGCCTTATCTCATACTTGGCAGATGGCATATTATCTTCATTTAAGATTAAACAAAGTCCTATAAAAGGAAACAAGGGACACCTTATCTCAAATTAAGGGACGTTCCAAATATGGTGCAAATATACGGTAAAAATCGGTAAATAACGAAAGAAAAATCAATATTTAACAAAAGAAAAAGGAGCGCAACTCACTGAGTCACACTCCTTTTCTTATTTATCTCTTCGGATAGTTATCTAACTTACTTCACCTCCTCGAAGTCTGCCTCCTGTATATTCTCATCGCCCTGAGCGTTGCCGCCAGCCTGCTGCTGTGCACCTGCCTGAGCATCTGCGCCCGGCTGTGCGCCACCCTGATACATCTGGGCAGAAGCAGCCTGCATTACGTTGTTGAGGTTGGCTATAGCAGCGTCGATAACAGCTACGTCAGCTGACTTATGAGCATCCTTGAGCTGCTGGAGAGCCTGCTCGATGCCCGGCTTCTTGTCAGCAGGAATCTTGTCACCGTTGTCCTTGAGGAAGTTCTCGGTGGTGAAGATCATAGAGTCAGCCTGATTGAGCTTGTCAATCTTCTCGCGCTCAGCCTTGTCCGAAGCAGCGTTCTGCTCAGCCTCAGCCTTCATGCGGTCGATTTCCTCCTTGCTCAAGCCAGAAGAAGCCTCGATGCGGATAGCCTGCTCCTTGCCTGTTGCCTTATCCTTAGCAGATACGTTGAGAATACCGTTGGCATCGATGTCGAATGTAACCTCAATCTGAGGAACACCACGACGAGCTGGAGCGATGCCTTCGAGGTTGAACTGACCGATTGACTTATTCTGTGAAGCCATTGGACGCTCGCCCTGAAGCACGTGGATGGTTACGGCAGTCTGGTTGTCAACAGCTGTTGAGAATGTCTCGCTCTTCTTGGCAGGGATAGTTGTGTTAGCGTCAATAAGCTTAGTCATCACACCACCCATTGTCTCAATACCGAGAGTAAGAGGAGTAACGTCGAGCAATACGATGTCACCTACACCACTCTCCTTGTTCAGAATAGCACCCTGGATAGAAGCACCTACGGCTACAACCTCGTCAGGGTTAACACCCTTAGAAGGCTCCTTGCCGAAGTAGTTCTTAACGAGAGTCTGAACTGCAGGTATACGGCTTGAACCACCTACGAGGATAACCTCGTCGATATCTGAAGTCTGGAGCTTTGCGTCGCGCATTGCGTTCTGGCAAGGTACGAGACATGCCTGAATGAGGTTGTGAGCAAGCTGCTCGAACTGTGAACGAGTCAGAGTCTTAACCAAGTGCTTTGGCACACCACCCTCGGCTGAGATATACGGAAGGTTGATTTCTGTAGATGTTGTGCTTGAAAGCTCAATCTTAGCCTTCTCAGCTGCCTCCTTCAAGCGCTGCATAGCCATCGGATCCTTAGAGAGATCGATGCCCTCATCAGCCTTGAAGCCCTGGATGAGCCAGTCGATGATTACCTGGTCGAAGTCGTCACCACCGAGGTGAGTATCACCATTAGTAGAGAGCACCTCAAATACACCACCACCGAACTCAAGGATAGAGATATCGAATGTACCGCCACCAAGGTCAAATACGGCAATCTTCATATCCTTATTAGCCTTGTCTACACCATAAGCAAGAGCAGCAGCAGTAGGCTCGTTAACGATACGACGAACGTTAAGACCTGCAATCTGACCTGCCTCCTTGGTAGCCTGACGCTGTGAGTCAGAGAAGTAAGCAGGAACGGTGATAACTGCGTCAGTTACCTCCTGTCCGAGGTAGTCTTCAGCGGTCTTCTTCATCTTCTGGAGCACCATAGCTGAGATTTCCTGCGGAGTATACTTGCGACCGTCGATGTCTACACGCGGATAGCCACCCTCGTTAACAACAGTGAACGGAACACGTGTAACCTCCTTAGAGCACTGCTCATAGGTCTCACCCATGAAACGCTTTATAGAATATACGGTGTTCTTAGGATTTGTGATAGCCTGACGCTTTGCAGGATCGCCTACCTTACGCTCACCGTCCTTTACGAAACCAACGACTGAAGGAGTTGTGCGCTTGCCTTCGCTGTTGGCGATTACTACTGGTTCGTTGCCCTCAAAAACGGCAACACAAGAGTTTGTAGTACCTAAGTCGATTCCAATAATCTTTCCCATAGTTGTATTTTTTTATTTTTTATTTCTTAATTAATATGTTATACCGAACGTTGCATCCTTCAAGCACTTACATATCTTGATGTTTCCATGCCTTGAATGGCGTTCGGCATATAATATACAAATGGTGTGCCAAAAACAAAAAACACAAGAAAATACTGACAAAGAGAGGCTACAAAAACCTGTCAATATGGCACATATTATGTTTTTTAATGCCTTTGTATGACAATATTTACCATTTTCTGAGTATATTTGCACAATCATAAACCAGAATGATGAACACAATACATTATATATATACAACCCTTGCACTTGCCTGTACAGCTATACCTTGCAGGGCTAACGAGACTGATGCCGACTCTACAGCCACTGCACATTATGTGCATAAGATAATGTTTGACATTAAGCCGGGTGCCATTCTACATACCAACGACTTTCTTCGGGGCAATAATCCCGAAGTGCGCACAATGAATCATGATGCAGGATATTTCTTGAAGTATGCCTTTTCGGCTCCAGAGGAGAGCGAGGAGGCACGCATATACCGTGACGCCTACTCTGGTGTTGGCATTGCATATAATAAATTCAATCCCCAATTAGGCAATCCCGTTAGCGTGTTTTTGCTACAAGGAGCACGCATAGCAAGCCTCAGCAATCGCCTATCGCTCAACTATGAGTGGAACTTAGGTTTGACATTCGGTTGGAATCCTTACAACGAAGAGAGCAATCCAGACAATCATGTCATAGGCTCAAGGGTGACGGCATACATTGGACTTGATCTGTATCTGCGTTATATGCTATCACGACATATTGACATCAACGCCGGAATTGGTGCTGCCCATTACTCCAACGGCAATACCCAATATCCTAATCTCGGACTCAATACAGCCTCGCTGCGCATCGGAGCTGCTTATTACATCAACCGTAAGTCTACCCTACTGTCCCACCGTAACGAACCTGTACCAGCTACAAACCACGGCATGAGCTACGATCTCATACTGTATGGAGCATGGCGACAGCGCGGAGTATATGAAGATGGCTATCCATACGTTTTGTCTGGCAAGGCTATAGTAATGGGATTCAATTTCAACCCTATGTACCGCCTCAACCATTGGTTGAAACTCGGTGCGTCGCTCGACGGAATATACGACCGTTCTGCCAATCTATATTATGATGTCGACTATATCGATCCGGACACAAACGACCAATACCGCACACCATCCAAATCCAAACAAATGACACTTGGCACATCGGCACGAGTTGAATTCACGATGCCTTACTTTAGCATCAACTTCGGTATAGGAAAAAACCTCGTAAATGCCCACAACGAATTTGGAGGCATCTACGAGGTTCTCGCCCTGAAAATAAATGTCACACGACGCGCACTGTTGCATATTGGCTATTCGCTCAACGACTTCCACACGCCGAAGCACTTGATGTTAGGCGCCGGATGGAGGTTGGGCAAGAAATAGACAAAGCGTCGGTGGCGATATGATTAGAACTGCACTTCAATAACTTTATCCGTATCTGTCGGCACGGTATCAAGATAAATCATGATGCCACCATCACACTTTTGTGTCTTCACAGCCTTACGCGATACATAGTCCACAGTCTTCTTCACCTTCTTGTTGCCTATCGGCAAGAAGAGAGCACGGTCCTGAAGATTGAGTATATGCACAAAGAGTCGGTTGTCCTTCTGCGTTGTCACACCCCAGTCGTGAGGAGCAACGATGCCGCCACGTGTGCCGTATATGGTCTCGCCGTACACCTTCATCCACTCGCCCATCTCCTTGAGTCGCTCCACAGCTACCTCTGGCAGACAGCCATCGGGTTGCGGACCGATGTTCATGAGTAGATTGGCATTGCGTCCGGCAGCCTTCACAAGATAATGTATGAGTGTCTTTGTAGACTTATAGTTTTGGTCGGTGATTTTATATCCCCACATACCGTTCATTGTCTCGCATGTCTCCAGCGGCAGTTGACTTATCGACTGACCTGAGAGTCCTGCAGTGTTCTCACCTGGCAGGTCGCGCTCAAACATCTGGAAGTCCTCACCGTCAAACGGTGTGCTGTGATGGTTGTTGCCTATAAGACATGCTGGCTGCAACTTATGTATGAGAGCATACTGCTCGGGCAAACGCCAATCGAATGAAGGATTGATGTCCTGGTCCCACCATCCATCAAACCATATAGCTCCCACTTTGCCATAATTGGTGAGCAACTCTGTGAGCTGATTGTTCATAAACTGATAATAGGAGTCCCAATTCTGTTTCTCCTTAGGTCGACCTGTACCCAATCCTGTACGTCCAAGCGGTGCATCCTCGCGCTGCCAGTCGATGTGCGAGTAGTAGAAGTGGATGCCAATGCCCTGCTTATGACACTCGTCGGCAAGTTCCTTGACAATGTCGCGCTTGAACGGCGAGGCGTCCACCACGTTATAGTCGGAATACTTGGTCTTGAACATCGAGAATCCCTCATGATGACGTGTGGTGAAACATATGTATTTAGCACCTGATGCCTTGATGGCTGACACCCACTCACGAGCACTAAAGCGCGACGGATAGAATCCTCCAGCGAGCTTTGCATACTCCTTGTAGTTTAGGTCTTTGTTAGTCATTGTCCATTCTCCAGTAGCAAGCATGGCATAGAGTCCCCAATGTAGGAAAATGCCAAACTTTGCATCTTGGAAATTCTGACGAGCCTCAAGATTCTCCTTGGTTGGCTGATACTTAGGCGTAGACTGTGCCACAACAGTTGTCGACGACAACGACATGGCTAACAAAGCAGTAGCAAATAATTTTTTCATATTAGTTTTAGTTTCGATTTTTTAGATTGTTTAATCGATGAAGCGCTTCACTATGTCGCCATATTTATCTATGCGACGATCGCGGAGGAAGGGCCACCAACGGCGCACGTCCTCACTGTGTGCCAAGTCTACCTCTACAATGACGTTCTCCTCCTCGATTGACGACGAACGATAGAGCATTTCGCCCTGCGGACCCACTACCATTGACGAGCCCCAGAATGCAATACCCTTTGTCTGTCCACTTGGGTCGGGTTCAAAACCAACACGGTTGACCGATACAACGGGCAGTCCGTTAGCCACAGCATGACCGCGTTGCACCGTTGTCCAAGCCTCGCGCTGACGCTGCTGCTCGTCCTCAGTGTCATTGGCAGCATAACCGATTGCTGTAGGATAAATCAATATTTCGGCTCCTTGCAGCGCCATCAGTCGTGCTGCCTCGGGATACCACTGGTCCCAACAAACTAACACGCCAAGTTTGCCTACGCTGGTCTGTATTGGATGGAAGCCAAGGTCGCCAGGTGTGAAGTAGAACTTCTCGTAATAGGCAGGGTCGTCGGGTATGTGCATCTTACGATACTTGCCAGCTATCGAACCGTCGCGTTCTATCACTACGGCAGTATTGTGATAGAGTCCTGGAGCACGACGCTCAAACAGCGAAGTGACGATGACGACGTTGCACTCCCTTGCCAAAGCACCAAAGAACTCGGTAGAAGGTCCGGGGATGGGCTCTGCAAGGTCGAAATTGTCAACATCTTCAACCTGACAGAAGTACAACGAATTGTGCAACTCCTGCAAAACAATTAGCTCGGCACCATTATGCGCCAAATCGCGAATGCCTTCGGCAAGTCGCAATACATTGGTTTTGGTATCAGCAATGTTGTGCTGCTGTAGATATCCTATCTTCAAATGCTTCATAATATATATGTATTTGTTTTATTATTGATTATTGTTATCACTTCTGAGTTGCCAGAACGCCACGGCAGCCGCAGCCGCCACATTGAGCGAGTCGACACCATGCGACATCGGAATGCGCACCACATAGTCGGCATCGTCAATAGTAGACTGTGGTAGTCCGTCGCCCTCGTTGCCCATGACGATAGCAAGTCGCGACTCTGCCAACAACTCACTATTATCTATCGACACCGAACGGTCGGTCAAAGCCATAGCTGCTGTGCGCAGTCCGATGCGGTTGAGGTCGTGCAAAGGGCAGTCCATCCATGTCCAAGGGATGGAGAACACGGCTCCCATAGACACACGCACAGCGCGGCGAGTCAGTGGGTCGCACGACGAACGTGTGAGCAAGGCGGCATCTATACCGAGTGCTGATGCCGAACGAAATATAGCTCCCACGTTGGTGGAGTCGACAACACCATCTATCACCACCACACGACGCGCATCACGGCACACGTCCTCAACACTACGCTCGACTGGACGACGCATGGCGCATAGCACTCCGCGTGTCAATACATAGCCTGTGAGTGTGGCGAGCAGCTGTCTACTGCCTGTATATACAGTCATGTAGGGGCAACGACTTATTATTTCGGCAGCGTCGCCCTCCACATGTCGCTCCTCACAAAGCAACGACAATGGTTCATATCCGGCATCCAAGGCTCGCATTATCACCTTCGGGCTCTCCACTATAAATATGCCATTGCCATGTTCGTATTGATGGCGCAGCTGCTTCTCAGTGAGATTGCCATAGACTTCGACACCTGGTTGTGACAGCGACGTTATTTCTATGATTGGCATATTTCTTTATTTTATTTCAAAAGCCAAACTCTCTTGCTTCAGTCCGGCAGGCAGAGCGACCTTTACTCGTCCATCCTTCTTAGTGAACTTTAGACTCTTGCCTGTAGCGAGCAGCTTTATCGACTTGCGAGGCACATTGCCAGTCCACTCTATAGTCTGCGGCAACTTCTCATTATCGGGCAAAGCGTAGATGACATAGGTAGTCTTGTGGTCCTTTGACGAAGTGAACCATACATTACCATCATGATAAACCTTGGCGTTGCGTGTGCCATAAATGGCCTTGCCATTCTTGCGTAGCCACTCACCGACAACATGCAGACGGTCGGCAACGGCCTTGTCAAACTGTCCATACTGGTCAGGACCTATGCCAAGCGCAAAGCATCCTCCCTTGGCTGTTATCTCTGCAAGAGTGTTGATTATCCATTGAGCCGACTTGTAGGGAGCGTTGGGAGTCCAGCCCCAATCCCACGACAGTGTGATGCAGCTCTCCCAGGGATATGACAGCTGATGGTCGGGGATGCCACGTTCGGGAGTCTGATAGTTCTCGTTGCGTCCTCGTATGGCACGGTCCACCGAAATCAGTCCAGGATTGCGCTTGCGTGCCTCAACCAGAATGCTGTCCAGTCCAACATCTTCGCCAGTTACCCATCCACCGTCGAGCCATAGTATGTCAAGTTTGCCGTAGTCGGTAGTAAGCTCGCCAAGCTGGTTCTGTGTGAACTTCTGGTAGTTGCTCCACCATTCTGGATGACGTTCCTTCTTGTAGTTTATCGAACGTGTAGCTGTAGCATACTCCGGACTCCAGAACCAAGGACAATGCCAGTCGGGCTTGGAGAAGTAGCATCCTATCATAAAGTTCTTCTTGCGGAATGCGTCAAACACATATCGTGCGATATCGCGCTTCGGATTGTTCTTGAAAGCTTCGCCATGCGCTATGCTGAAGTCGGTAAACTTCGAGTCGTACATGCAGAAGCCGTCGTGATGCTTGGTTGTGAATATCATGTATTTCACTCCTGCATCCTGCATCATATCGGCCCACTGGTCGGGATCAAACTTCGAAGGATTGAACTCGTCCTTCAGTCCCCAATACCATTTCTTATAGTCGTCGTAAGGCAGATGATGCTTCTTGCGCGAAATCCAGTCTACGTCTTCCGAACAGATACTCCACGACTCCACAATGCCCGGTATGCTGTAGAGTCCCCAGTGCATCAGCACTCCGAACTTCTGGTCCTGCCATTGGTCAAGTTTGTTGAGCACCTGCTTGTCTGTAGGCCATTCATATCCGTCCTCCGACGACTGTTCGTGTACGAATCCCTGCACTTCCTGTGCACATATGTTTGTCATTGGCATCATGCCAAGCATGGCGGCTAACGCCATCTTTGTAATTGATGTTCTCATTTTTTGTTTTAGGTTTATTTATCTGTAGCTTATATGTTGTAGTTTGCCACTCCGACTATCGTCGGCACTCCTCAGGATATTGCATTGTTAGGCAATGTATCGAACCATGCTGACGCACGATGGTCTGCGAGTCAATACCTATGATGTCGTAGCCAGGGAACGCCTCTGCCACAAGTTCAAGAGCACGGGCGTCGTTTGCCTCCTGATTGTATGTAGGAACTATCACAGCTCCGTTTATAATCAGGAAGTTGGCATATGTAGCTGGCAGTCGGTCGCCGTCGTCGTAGAGTGCGTCAGGCATTGGAAGTTTCAACAATCGATATGGATTGCCGTCAGCATCAGTGGCTGTCTTCAGCTGCTCTTCAAGAGCCTTGAGGTCGGCATACTGCGGGTCGGTCTCGTCGTCGCAACCCACATAGAGCAGAGTGTTGTCGGGACATACGCGCACTATTGTGTCTATGTGACCATCTGTATCGTCGCCGATAAGCTGTCCGTGGTCAAACCATACTATCTTGCGAGCGCAGAGACGTTCCTTTAACACTTTCTCCACTTCTGCCTGCGACATAGGCTGATTGCGATGAGGAGCCATCAAGCACACGCTTGTAGTGAGAATAGTGCCTCTACCATCGCTTTCTATAGATCCTCCTTCAAGCACAAAGTCGTCGCAATCGACATGCTCACCTTTGAATACACCTTTATTATATAGTGTGCGGTTGATGAGATTATCCTTGTCAGCGGCAAACTTCTCGCCCCATCCGTTGAATCGGAAGTCGAGCAATCGGCATGGAGCCGAAGCTTCTTCAGTGGGAACAAGCGTTATGAAGGCATGGTCGCGTGCCCATGTGTCGTTGTTGTCGCACTCGTGAATGCTAACACGGCTCATTTCCTCGTCAGTCAGGCTGTCCTCAAGTTGCTCACGCACACGCTCTGGATATTTGGCAGCGACAACAAGCGGCTCGTATTGGGCTACTGCCTTGGCTATCTGTACGAAGGTCTCGGTGATTTCGTCGAGATAAGGACTCCAATCGGTGTCCTCGTGGGGCCATGTCAGTTGCACACATGCCTGGCGATGCCACTCAGCAGGAAGAATGTATTTGTCGGTTGTCATAAATAATTTGTTCTGTTTAATTCGGTTTTATAGTATGCAAAATTACAACATTTTTTATTAGTGCAAACAAAAATAAGCAACTTTGCAGTACCATTTAGGGCTTATCTCAACAAAAAGCAGTATTTTTGTAGTCCGAAAGACAGACCATAGTGTCTTTTGGCTTTTATGAAGCCTTAAGCTAATATTACCGCTTATAACAAAAACTATATAAATGAAAAAATTCGTACTTGACCTTACGGTCAACTCCGTAGAAGCTTTGAGCGACAAGCATGTGCTCATAAAGCTTACCGACGACAAACCGCTGCCCGAGATGCTTCCAGGACAGTTTGTGGAGATACGTGTAGACAATTCGCCGTCGACATTCCTCCGTCGTCCTATTTCCATCAACAATGTTGATTATGACAAGAACGAGTTATGGCTCCTCGTTGCTGCTGTTGGCGAAGGCACCAAGCGTCTTCAGCAACTCAAGCAGGGCGACAAACTCAACTGCATGCTGCCATTGGGCAACTCGTTCACTATGCCTACTGATGCTTCGCAGAAGGTGTTGCTCGTAGGTGGTGGCGTAGGTGTGGCTCCGTTACTCTACTTTGGCAAGAAGATTAAGGCTATGGGCTGCGAGCCTACATTCCTGCTCGGCGCACGCACTGCCAAGGACGTGCTTGAGAAGAGTCTGTTTGAAGAAGTGGGACGTGTGCTCATCACCACCGAGGATGGCTCAGAAGGCGAGAAGGGATTTGTCACCAACCACTCTGTTCTGTCGCAAGAAAACTTCGACCTCATTTCGACATGCGGTCCTAAGCCAATGATGATGGCTGTGGCACGTTATGCCTACAAGAACAATATCGAATGTGAGGTGTCGCTTGAGAATAAGATGGCATGTGGTGTGGGTGCTTGCCTGTGCTGCGTTGAGAAGACGGTTGAGGGCAACAAGTGTGTGTGCAAGGAAGGTCCAGTAATGAACATAAAGAAATTGTCATGGCAGATTTAAGTGTAAAAATAGGCGGTCTGAAACTTAAGAATCCCGTGATGACCGCATCGGGAACATTTGGATATGGTCTGGAGTTTGCCGACTTCGTGCCACTGGATGGCATTGGTGGCATCATCGTCAAGGGCACTACGCTCAATCCACGCGAGGGCAACGACTATCCACGTATGGCTGAGACGGCTCAGGGTATGCTCAACTGTGTTGGTCTACAGAACAAGGGTGTCGACTATTTCTGCAAGAACATCTATCCGCAGATTAAGGACATTGACACTAATATGATTGTCAATGTGAGTGGTTCGTCGCCAGAAGACTATGCTGAGTGTGCCGCACGCATCAACGAACTTGACAACATTCCTGCTATCGAGCTGAACATCTCTTGCCCTAACGTGAAACAGGGCGGCATGGCATTTGGCGTAACTGCTACTGGAGCTGCAAGCGTAGTGCGTGCCGTACGCCAGCGCTACAACAAAACTCTCATCGTGAAACTGTCACCAAACGTTACTGACGTGACCGAAATTGCTAAGGCTGTGGAAGCAGAGGGAGCCGACAGTGTGTCGCTCATCAATACTCTTATGGGTATGGCGATAGACATCGAGAAGCGTCGCCCTATGCTGAGCATCTCGACTGGCGGACTCAGCGGTCCTGCTGTCAAGCCGGTGGCTCTGCGCATGGTGTGGCAGGTAGCTAAGGCTGTGAAGATTCCTGTTGTGGGATTGGGAGGTATCTGCACCGCAGAGGATGCCATCGAATTCCTTATGGCTGGTGCTACAGCGATAGAGATTGGCACTGCCAACTTCCTCGACCCTACTGTCACTATCAAGGTGCGCGACGGCATCAACGACTGGCTTGAGCGTCATGGATGCTCATCAGTGAGCGAGATTATTGGAGCGTTGAACGATTAATAGTTATCAACAAGATAATCTCCAGAAAATAAACGAACAATAAAAAACGGGCATTAACGACTAAATGTTTTGTCGTTAATGCCCGTTATTTATACGTTAATTGTTTCGTTAATTGAAACGTTTAATTGAACGTTCTTATTCTTCCTCTGCTTCCTTCACCACAATGTTCTTTATCTCGTAAGTAGGAGCCACAACATCAGTACTCTTGTATACAAATGCGATGTGGATAGTATTGCCTACATACTTAGCGAGAGACACAGGGTTTATGGTGTAGAATGTCCACGACTGTCCATCAGTGCGACCAGTGATGTCGAGAGTCTCCCACTGTGCTGTTGTAACGTCACTGCCATCAAAGTTGGTAGAAACCTTCACTGAGAGGAAGTCGTTGATGTTGTTTTCTCCAAGGAAGTTCATTGCCTCTTCGAATACCATCTGAGGATTCTTGCCCTTCTTCATGTTGATAGCAGAAGAAACAAGCCAGCTCTCAGAAGCATAGTTCACCTTGTTGGCGAAAGCAGAAGCCTTCCAACCATACTGAGCTGTATTCTGCCAAACAAAGTTGAGCGATGCGATGTTGATATTGAACGGAACAAAACCACCTGTCTCACCACAGAGTGTGCTGCTGAGATAATTGCTTATCTGTGCCTCATAGCCATTCTCTATCTTAGCAAATACAGTTGTCTCCTCCTTGTATTCCTTCGACTCAGCCCATCCTGTAGCAGCACTGTAAGTATATTCAACAATAGCCATTGCTGTTGCCGACTTACGGTAAACTACAGCCACCTTCTGTCCATCCTCAGCAAACGGATATTCGCGCTGAAGGAGTGTAGGCATATATGTAGCATGCTTGGCTATTGTGTTGCTGCCGATGAGATCATACCATGAAGGCTGAGCTGCAATCACCTTAGCTTCCTTTGACGAATAGAGCTTCCATGTAGTGCCGTCGAAACGATAGATAGCCGACTTATTGGCACCACCATTGGCTGCACGTGTCACAACCTTGGCGCTTGACTTGGCTGCAGAAGCCTCAGATACGCTTACCACCATTGTGTTGAGATACTTGCCTTCAGTGCCAGTAGCACCGATTGAGTATCCGTATACTACGATGTCCTTTCCGTCAAGGCTCTCGTCCACCAATCCGTCAGGCACATTGGCAAGACTGCCCTGCTTCTCTGTACCCTCAACAGTTACATTGTAGTACTTGTTGCCCTTTGAGTTGGTTGTGATAGAGAGGTTGCCCTTGTATGTCACATATGCAATATACGGATTTGCAGAGTAAGCATCGAAGTCGGCACCTACCAAGCTCTTAGCTTTTGGATTCTTGAAGTTAGGCTCCTTGCCAGGAGTAACAACCTTGACATCCAACTCTGTGTTCTTGGCTGGGAACTGCATCAAACCACCATATAGCGATGTAGTACCTGCTACAGCTACCTCGTCGCCCACCTTGACATCACTTGCCTTATAGATAAGGATATAGCCAGTGTTGTCTTTAAGCAAGAAACCTGTCTTGTATGTAGCGCAAACAATACCCTTCACAGAGTATTCGCCACCATCGGTGTTAGCCTGCACATCAGCAATCTTGTCGTAGGTTTCAGCTGGAGCTTCGCCTCCACCTGCCGGCTCAAAGTCCGAATAAGCATAGTTGACTACATAAATGTCGCCCTCTACAGCGTCAGCCTTAGCTTCCTTGATGAGATTAGGAATCTTGTTGACAGTCTTCGGTGTGAGATAAGTAGCCGATGAAGCATTTTCCCATGCGTTGCTATAGTCCTGATCGCTGAGAGTATACTCACCCTTGAGCTGGTCGAAGTCAACAAGGAACTCCGACTTTCCTACAAACTCGTTGTATGTAACCTTGAATGTTGAGCCAAGGTCAGCCTCCTTATACTTATTATATATAAAAGCCGGCAAGAACTGGTCGGCAGTGATAAGATTGCCGAAGTACTTGTTTGAGCCCAACTTTGCCAAAGCTTCAGTGTAGGCTGTATTTCCAGCCTCAGCGTCGAGTTTGGCGGCAAGCTCCTTGTTGGCAGCGAGTCCTGCTATAGTGGCATAGTCGGCATCTGTCAACACGATAGGAGTATTTTTCTTTACATCGGCTATCTGATTGCCAAGATTGAACTGGTCATCATAGTCGCTGCACGAAGCCATACCAAGTGCGGCAACAGCCGACAATAAATATATCTTTTTCATGTCTTATATATTATATAATGTGTAAGAGTGTGAAATTAGAAGTTAATCTTCAGACGTGTGCTGAATGTGCGACCAAACGAGTAGTAGCCATAGATGGTCTCCTCATTAGCAACACCCGACTGCGGGTTCCATGCCTTGCCTATGTACTGATAGTCGAAGAGGTTGTTGACATTGGCAGAGATGGTAGAGTTAAGACCAGCAATCTTGAACTTGTAAGAGGCGTTCACGTCCACCTGGCTTGCAGCAGGAATCTTCCATGGGTCTACCACAGTAGTGGTCTTGCCGAGGCTGAGGTTGCTACCACTGAGTGAGTAGTAAGCATAGTTGCGACCATAGTAGGTCCAGTCGGCACCAAGACGAATCTGCTTGCCAAGCTTCACTGTAGCACCAAGGGCTGCTGTTGTCTGTGCAGAGCCACCTACGCGTACACCCTTGAGCTTGATACTTGTAGCAACGTGGTCGTCAGCACCAACACCACTTGCGATGCTACCATCCTTGGCGAGAGGCTGTCCATAGTAGTCATACACCAAACCAGTAGCGTTGCTATCCCACTTCCAGTCGCCAACAGACAACATACCGTTCAACTCAAGCCAATAGAGAGGATTTGCCTTAACCTCAAGTTCTACACCCTTATGGAGAGCATTCACACCTGTCATATTGACAAATGCTTCAGTCTGTGATGTACCAAGAGTTGCCGACTTAGTCATAGTCTTGTCAAGCCACTTTGTCCAATATCCGTTGAGGTTGACATTGAGCCACTTCAGACGATAACCATATCCAAGCTCCAACGAAACAACCTTCTCGTTCTTGGCATTAGGATTGGTCACGTTGCTCTTCATCGGGTTGAGGAAGGCACCGTAGTTGAACTTAGGAGCACGGCTAATGAAGCCAGCGTTGAAGAACACGTTGTGCTGGTCGGTGAGGTTGTAGTTGGCACCACCCTTAACGGTGAATCCAAGGTAGCTCTTTGTGTCCGACTTAGCGTGCTGCTTGTCATAGAAGAGGCGGTCGTAACGCCAGTAAGATGTATTCGAAAGTGAACCAGAAACGAATGCCGACAAACCATTCTTAGAATACTCTGTCTGGAAGAAGGCACCCTCCTGCACTACATGACCATCAAAGTTGCGGTATACAGCGTCGCCCACACCGAGTTTCTCATAAGCCCACTCTGGGTTAGCAGCGGCGCTATTGTCAGCAGCCTTCACTGTCTTACGTGTAGAGTCGATGAAATACTGTCCGCCATAAAGGTCGACAATCTCGTTGCGGTGTGTACCCTTGTATGCACGGAAGTCAATACCACCATAGAAGTCGATGTCCTTGGTGAGCTTTGTAGTGTAGGTAGATACAAGTCCATACCAGTTGTGATAGTTCAGCGCCTTAGACATCACGAGCATAGAGCCATGCTCCGAAGCAGCGTTGATATCCTCGATTGCTCCATAGTCGAATGTACCGTCAGGATTGCGGAACTTGGTCTGCAACACACCATAGTTGACACCATACCAGTCCTTATAGCTATAGCCATAATCGTCGTTACCTTGACCGCTGTAGCCATAACCACGACCTATAGACATATAGAGCACAGTACTGAGCGATGACTTGTCGTTGATCTGCCACTGGTGGTTGAGGCTGACTTGCGGCTTATGGTAAACGTTGTACTCAGATGTACGACGCTGACCGTTGTTGTTGAAACCATATGTAGAGTTATACTTATGGTTCATGATGCCATAAACCTGCTCAGTCATCTTCCAGTCGGCTATCTTCATACCGTTCTTGCGCTGATAGTGCTCCTGCGGAGCGCCGAAGGCTGTGAACGACAGCTGATGAGCATCGTTGATGCGCTTAGAGATATTGAGGAAGTAGGTATAACCCGAGAAGTCGGTACCCTGAGCATATCCGTCGCCCCATGTCTTAGAGCCGAGGAGTGTCATAGCCCAACCCTTGTCGGTGAGACCGGTAGACACGGTGAACATCATCTTGTTCATGTTGTCGTTGCCCATACCATAGTAGAACGAGCCACCACGCTTAGATTCAAGCGACTTGGTGATGATGTTGATTGTACCACCCACTGAAGGAGCCGATACCTTAGAAGCACCCAGACCACGCTGTGTCTGCATAGTACGTGTCACGTCGGTCAGACCAGCCCAGTTCGACCAGTACACATTCTGGTTCTCCATATCGTTCATAGGCACACCATTCACCATCACGGCGATGTTGGTGTTGTCAAATCCACGCATGTAAATCTCTGAGTCGCCATAGCCACCACCCTCTTTGTTGGCGTGTACACCTGGGGTAGACTTCAGAATCTCAGGGAACTCCTGAGTACCAATCTTCTCCTCGATAAATGACATTGGCACCTGCGACACAGCCACCGGAGTCTTGCGTGCTACAGCCATCTGTGATGTCACAACCACGTCCTTGAGCACCTGTCCGTCAGTTGCCATCTTGATTTCACCCAGCTCGCCGTTGCCAGCAATCTTCACAGTCTTCTGCTTGTAGCCGATGTACTGCACTGTCAAATCCTTGGCACCATTAGCACCCTTCACCGAGAATACACCGTCGATGTCGGTCACAGTCTTGATGCCCTTAACAGATACAGTGGCGCCGATAAGCGGTTCGCCAGTCTCTGCATCCAGAACCTTTCCCCTCAGCACCGACTGTGCCATTGTACTTGTCGTACCTGCCATAGTAAGCGCACTTACAAGGAGGAAGCTTTTCAGATGTTTTTTCATACTTAAACTTTCCTTAAATTAAATATATTAACAATCACTAAAAATATCCACTAAAAAAAGCAACCACAATATAAATGTCATGGTTGCTTATTCGTTTATAGTTGACGAGCAAACATACATGCTCGTCAACTAATTAAATTAATCCTGGATGTCCCAACCCACAGCCGAAGCGCCGAGCACAGCAGCCGATGAGCCGTCAAGACCTGAAACGAGGAACTTAGCCTTGCCCTGATAAATCTTTAGCACGTACTCGTCGTAAGCCTTCTTGATAGGATTCATGATGAGGTCGCCAGCCTTTGTCAAGCCGCCGAAGAAGATGAATGCCTCTGGTGAAGAGAATGCAGCGAAGTTGGCGCACGACTCACCAAGCAGACGGCCTGTGAACTCAAAGATTTCATTGGCAATCTTGTCGCCCTTGCCTGCAGCAACAGCCACGTCGTAAGATGTAATCTTTTCAGGATCGAGCTCACGAAGCAATGAAGGCTCCTGACTGTTGGCGAGGAACTCACGTGCTGAACGAGCCACACCCGTTGCCGAGCAGTAAGTCTCCAAGCAACCGCGACGACCGCATCCGCAGATACGTCCGTTCTCCTTAACAATAACATGGCCAAGCTCGCCAGCGAAACCGTCGCTGCCGTATACAAGCTGTCCGTTGACAACAATGCCCGAACCTACACCTGTACCAAGAGTGATAACGATGAAGTTCTTCATGCCACGAGCCACACCATATGCCATCTCACCGATAGCAGCTGCATTAGCGTCATTAGTGAGAGCAACTGGGATGCCGAGCTTGTCTGAGAACATCTTTGCCAAAGGCACTACGCCATTGCGTCCCCACTCCAAGTTAGGAGCGAATTCTACAGTTCCGTTATAATAGTTGCCGTTAGGCGCACCGATACCCATAGCCTTAATTTTCTCAATACCACCTACCTGGTCGATGATAATCTGCAGAGCCTCGCATGCTGCGTTAACGTAAGCCTGTGCGTCATCGCCATAGCCCTGTGTCTTGATAGACGTTGTAGCCTTGATGTCGCCACGGCTATCAACGATACCAAATACTGAATTAGTTCCGCCAAGGTCCAAACCTATTACGTAAGGTTTCAAAGAATCTTCTGTCATGATGTTTGATTTTATTTATTGTAATTAATAGTAAAGATAGTCCGTTTGCTACTGCGAGGCATACAAATGGCAAATATCTGTTTGTCGTACTTTCACTGTGATATTCCTATACACCTCACGACTCTATTGGCAAAGGTATTAAAAATGTTGTAATGTTACAAAGTTTTGAGGCGAAAATTTGCCTATATCACATAAAATTCGCAATTTTGCATCCGTTATGCAATTTCCAATTCAATTAGATATTTTAGACTTCATATTCAAAGGCATACTTATCGGCATCATGGCATCGGCTCCAATGGGTCCGGTAGGAGTGCTTTGTATACAGCGTACACTCAACAAGGGTCGCTGGTATGGATTCATCACAGGCTTAGGCGCTTGCGTTAGCGACATCATATACGCATTGTTCACTGGCTTCGGCATGAGCTTTGTGATGGACTTCGTCAGCAACGAGCGCTATCGCTTCCTGTTACAGATTAGCGGCAGTGTGGTGCTGCTGCTCTTTGGCATCTACTGCTATCGTTCCAACCCTACAAAGAACATGCACCAGAGCAGCAAGACACAGAAGGGCACATTGGTACATAATGGCATAACGGCATTCCTTGTCACACTGTCCAATCCACTCATCATCTTCCTCTTCATCTTCCTCTTTGCACAGTTTGCATTCATTGTGCCCAATCGTCCTATAGAGATGTCTGTGGGATATATTAGTGTGGTGTTGGGAGCCATGCTGTGGTGGTTTGGCTTGACATGGCTCATCGACAAGGTGCGCGGCAAATTCGACAACGATGGCATTCTGCTCATCAACCGTGTCGTAGGCTGCATTGTGATTATTTTCTCTGTCATAATGCTGTTTGGCACGGTATTCAATCTCTATAAACTCCCTTACTAAAACTTATGTTCATAGCTCAAGAATTACGCAAGAAGAGCACTGCTGAATACATGCTCTATATGTGGCAAGTGGAGGACATAATACGTGCCTACGGTTGCCAGCTGTCAAGAATAAAGAACGAGTATATCGCACGCTTCGCCGACTACACCGACGAGCAACGCGAGGAGATGGTCGACTGGTATGGCAATCTCATCACTATGATGAACTCTGAGGGCAAGCGCCAGAAGGGTCATCTCACTATCAACCAGATTTTGGTGCAGGACATGAACGAACTGCACAACCAACTGATGCAAAGTCCACGATTCCCGTTCTACAACTCTGAATACTACAAGGTGTTGCCATTCATCGTGGAACTGCGCAACCGTGGCGACAAGGACTGCAACGAGATAGAGACTTGCCTCAACGCTCTATACGGAACAATGATGCTGCGTCTGCAAAACAAGAAAATAAGTCCCGACACGGAGCACGCCATCAAGGAGATTTCCACTTTCCTCGGAATGCTCAGCGACTACTACATCAAGGACAAAAACGAGGGACTGAAATTCGACGACGACGACGAGATGTAGAGGTAAAAGTAAAAGAGTAAAAAGCCAACTCCTCGGCTTAGAAAAGCCTAAAAGGCTTAGTTCGGCTTAATCTCCATTAAAGAAAAATATGAATCAAGAAATAGAACGCAGGCGAACATTCGCCATCATATCACACCCTGACGCCGGTAAGACAACGCTCACCGAGAAGTTTCTTCTCTTCGGTGGACAGATTCAGGTGGCAGGTGCAGTAAAGAACAACAAGATTCGCAAGACTGCCACATCCGACTGGATGGAGATAGAGAAGCAGCGCGGTATCTCGGTGTCAACATCTGTTATGGAGTTCGACTACGAGGGTTACAAAATCAATATCCTTGACACTCCGGGTCACCAGGACTTCTGCGAGGACACCTATCGCACGCTGACTGCCGTCGACTCTGCCATCATCGTGGTCGATGGTGCCAAGGGTGTGGAGACACAGACACGCAAGCTTATGGAGGTGTGCCGCATGCGCAACACTCCTGTTATTATCTTCATCAACAAGATGGACCGCGAGGGTCGCGACCCGTTCGACTTGTTGGACGAACTAGAGGAAGAACTCCAAATCAATGTGCGCCCTCTTTCATGGCCTATCAACATCGGTGTCAAGTTCAAGGGTGTGTACAACATCTACGAGAACAAGCTCGACCTCTTCAAGCCCGACAAGCAGCGTGTGACCGAGAAGGTAGAGGTGGACATCGATTCTGACGAACTTGAGGCTCACATCGGCGAGCAGGACGCCCAGCAGCTACGCGACGACGTGGAGTTGATTGACGGTGTTTATCCAGAGTTTGACGTTGAGACCTATCGCTCTGCCGAGGTTGCTCCGGTATTCTTCGGTTCGGCATTGAACAACTTCGGTGTTCAGGAACTCCTCAACTGCTTCGTCAAGATAGCTCCATCACCCAAGCCCACCAAGGCAGAGGAACGTGAAGTAGAGCCAGAGGAGCCGAAGTTCACTGGCTTCATCTTCAAGATTACAGCCAATATCGACCCCAACCACCGTTCATGTATCGCCTTCTGCAAGGTGTGCAGCGGCAAGTTTGAGCGCAACAAGCCTTATTTGCATGTGCGCCAGGGCAAGACTCTCCGTTTCTCTTCGCCCACACAGTTCATGGCACAGCGCAAGAGCACTATTGACGAGGCATGGCCGGGCGACATCGTGGGTCTGCCAGACAACGGCATCTTCAAGATTGGCGACACACTGACTGAGGGCGAGAAGCTCCACTTCCGCGGACTTCCATCGTTCTCACCAGAGATGTTCAAGTATATCGAGAACGACGACCCTATGAAGTCGAAGCAGTTGGAGAAAGGCATCAATCAGCTTATGGACGAGGGTGTGGCTCAGCTGTTCGTCAACCAGTTCAACGGTCGCAAGATTATAGGCACTGTTGGTCAGCTTCAGTTTGAGGTAATCCAGTATCGTCTGGAGAACGAATACAACGCTAAATGTCGTTGGGAGCCTGTACACTTGCACAAGGCATGTTGGATTGAGAGCGACGACCCTGAGGAACTCGACCAGTTCAAGAAGCGCAAGTATCAGTATATGGCTAAGGATCGCGACGGACGCGACGTATTCCTCGCCGACTCTGGCTACGTGCTGTCAATGGCACAGCAAGACTTCAAGCATATCAAGTTCCACTTCACAAGTGAGTTCTAAACATAATGACATAACAAGTCATATATTTATTGATAAAAAATTGGGTGGGTCAAAACTCTAATTTATGAGTTTTGACCCACCCTCTTTTTTTGGTTCTTATAGTTTCCCTACAGTCTATTTCTTCACCTTAGTTGCCACAATAAAGTAGCCTATCAAGCAGCAATATGCAGCGAGTGACGCAACCTGCGACAACGAGTTGGCTTGCCATGCCTCCATCCAATCTTTGCTTACAAGATGTATATTACAGAAACGCAGCAATGCCGACACAACACCCATCAACGCACCACCTGCAATGAATCCGCTGGCAAGCAAGGTGCCTTTCTCATTGCGTTCACGGTTTACCTCAGCGTTCTTCGAGCGTGTAGACACAAACCAACTTACAAAACCACCTACGAGAAGTGGAGTGTTCAACTCAAGCGGAATGAACATACCAAGTGCAAAAGCAATGGCAGGTATCTTGAAGAAGGTGAGCACAATGGCAATAGCAGCACCAATGGCATAGAGAGCCCACGGAGCACCCACACCGTTCATCAATGGGTCAATCACAGCAGCCATAGCATTTGCCTGAGGCGCAGCAAGCTGTCCACTTGCAAATCCATAGGTCTGGTTGAGCAGAATCATCACACCGCCTACTGTTGCAGCCGACACAAGTGTACCGAGGAACTTCCATGTCTCCTGCTTCTTAGGAGTGGTTCCGAGCCAATAGCCTATCTTGAGGTCGGTGATAAATCCACCTGCCATAGACAATGCTGTACATACCACGCCACCCATAATAAGAGCAGCCACCATACCGCCTGTACCCTTCAAGCCTACGGCAACAAGCACCACAGAGGCAAGGATGAGCGTCATGAGTGTCATACCCGACACTGGATTGGAACCTACAATGGCGATAGCATTGGCTGCAACAGTTGTGAAGAGGAATGCGATGACTGCCACAAGCAGAATGCCAACTACAGCAAAGAGCAGATTGCCATCCATCACACCAAACCAGAAGAAGAAGAATGTTGCTATGAGAGTGACAATAGAACCAATGGCGATAATCTTGAATGAGAGGTCGCGCTGTGTACGCACTGTCTCTTCGTCAGCCTTAGCACCGCCCTTCATCTCGTTAGCAGCGAGCGATACGGCTCCCTTGATGATGCCCCACGACTTGATGATGCCGATGATACCAGCCATGGCGATGCCGCCAATACCGATACTCTTGCCATAATACTTGAATATCTCTTCTGCCGACATTGCACCTACTGTCTGCTGAATCTCAGGATTCCAAAGGTTGAGCACCTCGTCGTGGAATATAAGAGACATACCTGGTACGATGAGCCACCATACGGCAAACGAACCAAGACAGATGATGAAGGCATACTTAAGACCGATGATATAGCCAAGACCAAATACGGCAGCACCGGTGTTGACCTTGAACACAAGTTTAGCCTTGTCAGCAGCCTCAACACCCCACTCCATCACACGTGTTGTGAAGTTCTCGTTCCACCATCCTACGGTAGCTACAATGAAGTCGTATAGTCCACCTACAAGTCCTGCTATGAGCAATGGCTTAGCCTGTGAGCCACCCTTCTCACCACTGACAAGCACCTGAGTAGTGGCTGTTGCCTCTGGGAAAGGATACTTGCCGTGCATGTCCTTAACAAAGTACTTGCGGAACGGTATCATAAACAAGATGCCCAAGATGCCACCAAGCAGTGACGAGAAGAACACCTTGAAGAACGATACGCTCATCTCCGGATACTTAGCCTGTAGGATGTAGATAGCAGGCAGTGTGAAGATAGCACCTGCAACGATGGTACCCGAGCAGGCTCCGATGCTCTGAATGATGACGTTCTCGCCCAAAGCCTTTTTGCGCTTTGCGGCTGTAGACACGCCCACGGCAATGATAGCGATAGGAATTGCAGCCTCAAACACCTGACCCACCTTCAGTCCGAGATAGGCAGCGGCAGCCGAGAACAGCATAGCCATAATGATACCCCATGTCACCGACCATATATTCACCTCGGGATAAGTCTGTCCGGGCGACATAATCGGCTTGTACTCCTCACCCGGCTTCAACTCAGTGAAGGCGTTGTCGGGCAGTTGGATTTGCTCTTTTTCTTTTTCCATGTTGTTTGTTATTTATTGTTTTGTTAGTTCGTT
The DNA here is from genome assembly GCA_934183355.1 of uncultured Prevotella sp. Lineage (GTDB taxonomy): Bacteria > Bacteroidota > Bacteroidia > Bacteroidales > Bacteroidaceae > Prevotella. Next base: position 11,237 of record CAKPST010000007.1, on the reverse strand, counting down.
TGTCGGATTGATTGCAAAGGTACTACTTTTTTAATAAATAATATTGCCACATCCTTTTCTTTTTGTCAATTCGTCAACTCTTCAAATTGCCCACGTGTCAACTATATATAATAATGTAGCGACTTCAAATTATCACAAACAAACCCATAAAAGCAATAAAATACAAGTAAAACGGTAAAAAATATGCACAAATGTTTGTGAAATAATAATTATTTCTTACTTTTGCAGTTGTAAACAATATCTAAACCCTTTAAAATTAGAAACAATATGAATAATGCACAGCTTACATTTTGGTGGTGGCGTAACTCAAGATCAAAAAAGTCGTGAGGCGGACACTCATACGCATTATTTTCATATCAATGATATAAAGCAAGAAGACCTGTCACTCACGTGGCGGGTCTTTTTTATTTACCATTAAAAACTACAGATAAAAGATGGCAACAATGAAGAGTTTTCTGGAGAAGGTGCTCTCAGGCGAGAAGCTCCAGCGTGAAGATACTAAAGAGATATTGCTCGGCATAACACGCGACGAATATCCTGCCGAACAGATTTCGGCACTGCTCACAGCACTACAGATGCGTGGCATCACAGTGGACGAATTGCTCGGATTTCGCGACGGCATCCTTGAGACGGGTGTCCCGGCTCTGCTCGATGCCGACCGCTACATCGATGTCGTAGGCACTGGTGGCGACCGCAAGAACACGTTTAATATATCCACCACATCGTGCTTTGTCATAGCGGGTGCTGGCTACAAGGTGGCTAAACATGGCAACTATTCGGCGACATCAACATCGGGAGCCTCTAATGTCATCGAGCAACACGGCGTGAAGTTCACATCGGACATTAATCAGCTCAACCGTTCGCTCAACGAATGTGGCATTGTCTATCTGCACGCTCAGTTGTTTGCCAAGGCTATGAAGTTTGTCGGTCCGATACGCAAGGCGCTGCAATTCCCCACCTGCTTCAACCTACTCGGTCCGTTGGTCAACCCGTCACAGCCCAAATGTCAGCTGCTCGGCGTTGCCACTCTCGACCAGATGAAACTCTACAGCGAGGTGTACAAACGCATCGGTGTCGACTACGCCATTGTCAACAGCATCGACGGCTACGACGAGATTTCGCTCACTGGCGACTTCAAGGTGGCAACCAATCACTATGAGCGTCTCTTCTCGCCATCCGACTTAGGACTGCGTCAGGCTCGTCCCGAAGAACTCGTTGCCGGAGCTACAGAGCACGAGGCAGCCGAGATATTCGACGCAGTGCTTGAGAACCGAGCACTTCAGGCTCAAAAGGACATCGTCATAGCCAATGCAGCCTTCGGCATACAGACATTCGAACGTGGACAGAAGTCTATCGAGGAGTGCGTCAGCATAGCTCGTGAGTCGCTTGAGAGTGGCAAGGCATTGGAGACATTCAAGAAGTTTAGAGAGATAAATAGCTAATATGGATATACTCGAAGAAATAGTAGCCCGCAAACGTGTCGACCTCGACCACCTCAAGGCTATATACACCGAACACGACATCCACCGCGAAGTGGAGAAACTCATAGACGAGGGCAACCCTGTTGCCTCCATGCGACAGGCTCTGATGCAGAGTACTACGGGCATTATCTCTGAGTTCAAACGTCGTTCGCCGTCCAAGGGATGGATCAAGGAGGATGCCGATGCCAGCCTCATACCTCTTGCCTATCAGCAAGCAGGAGCCTCGGCACTGAGCATTCTCACCGACTTGCCTTACTTCGGTGGCAAGGACAAGGACATACAGACGGCACGCCAATCTGGGGTGACACTGCCCATTCTCTACAAGAACTTCATCGTCGACGAATACCAACTCTTCGAAGCCCGACTATGCGGAGCATCGGCTGTATTGCTGATAGCTGCCTGTCTGAAGAAAGACGAGTGTCGCACACTGCTCGACATGGCTCATCAGCTCGGCATGGAGGTATTGCTTGAGATGCACAGCGAGGCTGAGACCGAATATGCCGACCTACAACCCGACCTCTGCGGCATCAACAACCGCAACCTCGGAACATTTCACACCGACGTGCAGACATCCTTCCATCTTGCAAACCGTCTGCCTAAAGACGCTTGCCGAGTGAGCGAAAGCGGACTCAAGGATACCGCCACACTCGAAGCCTTACGAATGGCTGGATTCCATGGATTCCTCATGGGCGAGAGATTTATGAAGGAGGAGGAGCCTGGTGAGGCATTAAAGGCTTTTTTGAAAGGATAGTAATATGGCTCAAAATCTACTCATCAAGGTATGTGGCATGCGCCAACCCGACAACATACGTGACGTGGCTCAACTACCCATCAATTACATGGGCTTCATCTTCTACCCCAAGAGCAGTCGTTATGTCGACACTCCAGTCGGCTATGACGACAATGCAAAGCATATAAATAAGGTGGGAGTGTTTGTTGATGCCTCTGCTCAGAACATCATCACACATATTGTCGACTTTAGGCTCGACGCCATACAGCTACACAGCTCGGAGACGCCCACTGCCATACACAACCTCAAGGCCACCGTCATTCCCGACATCTGCCCTCAGTTGAAGATATTCAAGGCTATCAGCATAACATCTGCCGACGACTTCGACAAATGCAGCCAGTATGAGGGATTGGTCGACATGTTTGTCTTCGACACCAAGTGCGAAGGTCATGGTGGTAGCGGACAGCAGTTCGACTGGTCGGTGCTCCATCACTACAAGGGCAACACCCCGTTTCTGCTCAGTGGAGGCATAGGCAGCGACGATGCTGCGAGGATTTGTGCTATACAACATCCGCAGTTGGCTGGCGTCGACCTCAACTCACGATTTGAATCGGCTCCAGCAGTGAAGGACACGAAGCGGCTTGCCCACTTCATCAACCAATTAACAGAACACCAACACATCGTTTAGATGTTAAAACTAATAGCTAATATGAACAAGATAAACAGATTGTTTTCAGAACGTGGCGACCGTAAACTGCTCTCGCTATATTTCTGTGCCGGATGTCCGAAGATGGATATGACGGCAGACGTGATACTCACCTTGCAGAACAACGGCATCGACATGATAGAGGTGGGCATTCCATTCAGCGACCCTCTGGCTGACGGATCGGTGATACAGAGTGCCGGAACGGTGGCGCTGAAGAATGGCATGACTCTCGACAAACTCTTTGCCCAACTTGACTCCATCAAGGACGAGGTGAAGATACCGCTTGTGCTGATGGGCTATCTCAATGTGGTGATGCACTATGGCTACGAACGCTTTTGCCAGCGTTGTGTGGAGTGTGGCGTGTCGGGATTCATCATCCCCGACCTTCCCTTCGACGACTATCTGCGCGAAATCAAGCCACTCGCCGACCGCTACGACCTGCGCTGCATCATGATGATAACTCCCGAGACATCCGAGGAGCGCATCCGATTTATCGACGAGCACACCGACGGATTCATATATATGGTCAGCTCGGCAAGCATCACTGGAGCACAACAGAGCTTTGACGATGCCAAGCAGCAGTATTTCCGTCGCATCAACGACATGCACCTGCACAATCCACGCATGATTGGTTTTGGCATTAGCAACAAGCAGACTCTTGAGAGTGCACAGCAGAATGCTGCCGGAGCCATCATCGGCAGCAAGTTTGTAACGCTATTAAGAGAGACGGAGAACCCAACTAAAGCAGTGAAGCAGCTGTTGGAGGACTTGAAGAAATAGAATAAAAAAAATAAAGCCCTACCCTAAAACTATATACAACATGACAAAGAGTTATACATCTACCCCACATAATGGCTTCTACGGACGTTTTGGCGGTGCCTACGTCCCCGAGATATTATACAAGTGTGTCACCGACCTCCAGCAGGCTTATCTGCCCATCATCGAGAGCGACGAGTTCAAACGCGAATATCGCGAACTGCTGCGCGACTACGTGGGCCGTCCCTCGCCACTCTACTATGCACGACGCATGAGCGAGAAATACGGATGCCGCCTATATCTGAAGCGCGAAGACCTCAACCATACTGGCGCACACAAGATAAACAACACCATCGGACAGATACTCATGGCTAAGAAGATGGGCAAGACACGCATCATTGCCGAGACGGGTGCAGGACAGCATGGTGTAGCCACTGCCACAGTATGCGCTCTGATGGATATGAAGTGCGAGATATTCATGGGCAAGACCGACGTGGAGCGCCAACATACCAACGTGGAGCGTATGCGAATGCTCGGTGCAACAGTACATCCCGTCACCACGGGCAACATGACTCTGAGCGACGCTTGCTCGGAGGCTATACGCGACTGGTGCTGCCATCCGCAAGACACATTCTATATCGTCGGCTCGACAATGGGTCCGCATCCCTATCCCGACATCGTAGCTCGCATGCAGAGCATCATCTCCGAAGAACTCAAATGGCAGTTGCAGGAGAAGATTGGTCGTGACTATCCCGACTGTCTTGTGGCTTGCATCGGAGGCGGCAGCAACGCTGCTGGCACCATCTACCACTATGTCGACAACGAAAAGGTGAAAATAGTGCTTGCCGAGGCTGCAGGACATGGCATCGACACCAACTATACTGCAGCCACCATACACTGTGGCACCGAGGGCATACTGCATGGTGCACGCACACTCGTCATGCAGACCGAGGACGGACAGATAGAGGAGGCATTTACCATTTCTGCCGGACTCGACTATCCGGGCGTAGGACCTATGCACGCCAACCTTGCCGAGCAAGGTCGTGTCGAAGTGCTCGCCATCAAGGACGACGAGGCTATACGTGGTGGCTACGAACTGACACGCATGGAGGGCATCATTCCTGCCATCGAGTCGGCTCACGCCATAGCTGCTCTGCAACATGTCAAGTTCAAGAAGGACGACGTGGTGGTGCTCACCGTCAGTGGACGTGGCGACAAGGATGTAGAAACTTATCTTGAGAACAAGGAAATGGCAGGAGACTATGGAAAATTCTAAATTCACCTATCAGGTGGCATCACGCACAATGCTCGCCGACCTCTACACCCCTGTGTCTATATACATGCGCCTGCGCTTCAAGGGAGTGCAGAGCGCACTGATGGAATGCAGCGACTATCACGACCGGGCAAGTTCGCGCTCATTCATAGCCGTACACCCCATCGGCAGCATTGCCATAGGACATGGTGTGGCTACCTCTAAGTTGCCGGGTGGAGTTGTAGAGAAGCATGCCGTCGACGACAATTACACATGCGACCAAGCCATCAACGACTTCATCAGTCGCTTTGACATCAAGGGCGACGACAGTTCTACGTTCGGACTCTTCGGCTATACCACGTTCAACGCCGTGCGCTACTTCGAGCACATCAACGTGAAGGACGAGACGCAAGCCGAAAACGATGCTCCCGACATTCTATATATAATGTATAGGGACATCATCGTATTCGACCACTACAATAGTCGTCTCAAACTGCTCTCACTCGGTGGCGAAACGGCTCTTGCCGACCTTGCTCGCTCGCTCAATTCTCCTTCGGAGCAAGACTTCGGTTTTCGTGCCGTGGGCGAATGCACGTCGCCACTCTCCGACGACGAGCACCGTGCCAACATCCGACGTGGCATACAGCACTGTCTGCGTGGCGATGTGTTCCAGGTGGTGCTGTCACGACGATTCATACAGCACTACGAGGGCGACGACTTCAAACTCTACCGCACACTGCGTAGCATCAATCCGAGCCCTTACCTGTTCTACTTCGACTTTGGCGGATTCCGCATCTTCGGCTCATCGCCCGAGACCCACTGCCGCATAGAGAACGGCAAGGCATTCATCGACCCCATCGCCGGAACGACACGACGCACTGGTGATGCAGATGCCGACCGACGCGCTGCCGAATATCTGCGCAACGATCCAAAGGAGAATGCCGAACACGTGATGCTCGTCGACCTTGCACGCAACGACTTGTCGCGCAACTGCCATGACGTTAAGGTTGACTTCTACAAAGACCTGCAATACTATTCGCATGTTGTCCATCTCGTAAGCCGTGTCAGCGGAACACTCGACGAGGGTGCCGACCCTGTCAAGGCTTTCATAGACACCTTCCCTGCCGGAACGCTGTCGGGTGCGCCTAAGGTGCGAGCCATGCAGATAATCTCCGAACTCGAACCACACAACCGCGGTGCCTATGGCGGATGTGTTGGCTTCATCGGGCTCAACGGCAATCTCAACCAAGCCATCACCATCCGCACATTCGTAAGTCGTGGTGGCGAGCTGTGGTTTCAGGCTGGCGGTGGCATCGTAGCCAAAAGCGACGTGGAATACGAATTGCAGGAAGTGAACAACAAACTCGGAGCTTTAAGAAAAGCAATAAAGGAGGCAGAAAAAGAATAAAACAAACATATATATTTTTATGAAAACAGTAATAATCGACAACTACGACTCGTTCACCTACAATCTATCACATCTTCTAAAAGAACTTGGAGCCGATGTGACGGTGGTGCGCAACGACAAGTTCAACATGCAGGACCTGGAGTCTTACGACAAGATAATACTCAGTCCCGGACCTGGCATTCCCTCGGAGGCTGGTCTGCTACTCGACGTGATAAGCACGTATGCTGGCAAGAAGCCCATCCTTGGCGTTTGCCTCGGACATCAAGCCATCGGCGAAGTGTTCGGTGCACGTCTCGAAAACCTCAAGGATGTCTACCACGGCGTGCAGACCGAAGGCACACAACTCGGCAACGACTACCTATTCCGTGGTTTGCCCGAGCGTGTGAAGATGGGACGCTATCACAGTTGGGTAGTGGCACGCGACAGCATGCCCGCAGTGCTTGAGACGACAGCAGTGTCGGACGACGGCGAAATCATGGCATTGCGTCACCGCAAGTATGACATACACGGCATACAGTTTCATCCCGAGAGTGTGCTCACACCAGAGGGTCGCACCATTGTCAACAACTTCCTTGTGGGAGAATAAAGAATTCCTGACACAGAAACCTCACATCATTAAATGCTGTGTCTCAAGTCATAATATTGCAGTTTGGTTCCCAAGAGATATGGTCTCCAAACAATACCTCTTGGGAACCAAACTGCAATATTATTCTTAATTGATATTTTTTGTTCGTTCATCTTTTTTTTTTACCTTTGCATAAACATCTATTCTACTTATTATTCACACAATCTACACGATGAACAATAAAATTCTATTCACATCTGCTTGTCTGGCTTGCATGCCAACACTGCTATGTGCCAAACCTACTAAGACGCAGAAGACAGACACATCACGTCCAAACATACTCTTCATACTATGCGACGACATGGGCTACGGCGACCTCGCATGCTATGGACAACCCTTCATCTCTACACCCAACATTGACCGCATGGCTGCCGAGGGCATGCGCTTCACGCAGGCTTATGCTGGTTCGCCCGTCTCGGCTCCTTCACGTGCCTCGATTATGACCGGACAACACTCTGGTCACGGACATGTGCGTGGCAACAAGGAATACTGGTCGTACAACGACACGGTGATGTATGGCAACAATGTCGACTTCGCTGTGGTGGGACAGGAGCCATACGACCCCAACCACAAGATTCTGCCCGAGATGCTCAAGGACCGTGGCTATCGCACTGGCGTCTTCGGCAAGTGGGCTGGAGGATACGAGGGTTCGGCATCTACTCCCGACAAGCGTGGCATCGACGAGTTCTATGGTTATATATGCCAATTCCAGGCTCATCTCTACTATCCCAACTTCCTCAACCGCTACTCACGCTCTATGGGCGACACGGCTGTGGTGCGCGAGGTGATGGAGCAGAACATCAAGTATCCAATGTTCGGACCCGACTACTCTAAGCGCACTCAGTATTCGGCACGCATCATCCACGACAAGGCTCTCGAATGGATTGACCGCCAAGACGCTCAGCATCCGTTCGTGGGATTTCTCACCTACACGCTGCCCCACGCCGAGCTTGCTCAGCCCGACGACCAGATACTCAAAGCCTACAAACAGAAGTTCTTCGTAGACAAGACATGGGGCGGACAGGAAGGTTCGCGATATAATGCCGTGGAGCATACGCATGCACAGTTTGCCGGAATGATAACCCGTCTTGATGCCTACGTGGGCGAAGTGATGGACAAGCTCAAGGCTAAAGGACTCGACCGCAACACCATCGTGATATTCACATCCGACAACGGTCCTCACGAGGAGGGCGGCGCCGACCCCGAATACTTCGGACGTGATGGCAAGCTGCGCGGTCTGAAACGCCAGTGCTACGAGGGTGGCATACGCATACCGTTCATAGCATGGTGGCCTGAACATATCAAAGCTGGCTCGGTGAGCGACCTACCTTTTGCCTTCTACGACCTCATGCCTACATTCTGCGAACTCGCCGGAGTGAAGAATTTCAGCAAGCGCTACACCAACCGTTCGCTGCCAGGCGACGGATTCGACGGACTCTCTATCGTGCCTACACTACTGGGCAACGACGCTGAACAGCAGAAACACGAACATCTGTATTGGGAGTTTCATGAGACCGACCAGATTGGTGTGCGACGCGGCGACTGGAAACTCATCGTCGTCAATGGCAAACCGCGCCTCTACAACCTTGCCAACGACATACACGAGGACCACGACATCGCGGCACAGCATCCCGACATAGTGAGCGAACTGGTGGACGTGATAAAGCAAGAGCATAGAGACAACCCGATGTTCAAGGTGACACTGCCCTACTAAAAAGGCCATACTGCACAACCAAAACAACATATTTTAAAACCAATCATACATCATTATGAACAAATCAATCATTTCACTTGCGGCTCTCTCATGCTGTGCGGCTGTGACACAGGCTCAGCAGAAGGCTGCAGCTCAGCGTCCCAACATTGTGTACATAATGTGCGACGACCACGCATTCCAGTGCATCAGTGCCTACGGACACGCCATTGGCAAGCTCGCCCCCACTCCCAATATCGACCGCATCGCACAGCGTGGCATGCTCTTCGACCGCGCCTTTGTAGAGAATTCGCTCTCCACTCCGTCACGCGCATGTCTGATGACCGGACTCTACAGCCATCAGAACGGACAGCGACAACTGGGCGAAGGCATCGACACATCGCGCACATTCTTCACCGAACTGCTTCAGCAGGCTGGCTATCAGACGGCTGTTGTGGGCAAGTGGCACATGGGATGCGACCCTAAGGGATTTGACTACTATCACATATACAACGACCAGGGTCAATACTGGAATCCGCAATATCGCGGCACCGACACTCCCGACGGCAAATACATAGTTGAGGAGGGCTACTCCACCGACCTCACCACCGACCACGCCATCGAATTCATGGACCGTCGCGACCCGCAGAAGCCCTTCTGTCTGCTGCTACATCACAAGGCACCCCACCGCAACTGGCAAGCCAACATCAAGAACCTCGGCAAGTATGACGACGTGACATTCCCATTGCCCGAGACTTTCTACGACGACTATGCCACACGCGGCTCTGCCGTGCGCACACAAAAGATGTCTGTGACTAAGGACATGCGCTGGGAGCAGGACTTCAAGGTGCCCGAAATGCTCGACATGAACAACGAGGACAGCAAGGACTCGTACAACGCACTCATGGGCGAAATCAACCGCATGACGCCAGCACAGCGTTCGGCATGGGGCAGATACTACTTCCCACGCAACCGCAAACTGCTGGAAGCCAACCTCAAGGGCGAAGACATAGACAACTGGAAGTATCAGGTGTACATACGCGACTACATGTCCGTGATAGCCAGTGTCGACGAGAGTGTGGGCCGTGTGCTCGACTATCTTGACAAGAACGGACTCACCGACAACACCATCATCGTCTACACCTCCGACCAAGGATTCTACATGGGCGAGCACGGATGGTTTGACAAGCGATTCATGTACGAGGAGTCGCTGCGCACTCCACTCATCATCAGCTATCCAGGACACACCAAGCCGGGCAGCGTGTGCCACAAACTGGTGCAGAACATCGACTACGCTCCTACCTTCCTCGACCTGGCTGGTGTGAAGAAACCGCAGGAGATGGTGGGACGCTCGCTGATGCCAGTGCTTGAGAATGGCGATGCACAGAAGAAGTGGCGCACAAGCATCTACTACCACTACTACGACTATCCCACCTATCACATGGTGCGCAAGCACGACGGCGTTCGCACCGACCGCTATAAGCTGATGCACTTCTATGGCAAGGGTGGACTCGACGCTGTGAGCGAGAACAAATACCAGAAGATAGAGGGCACCAACGAGAACAACACTCTCAAGGCACTCATCAGCATAGGCTACTTCGAACCTAAGGACGACGCTGTGAACTACAACGAGCTGTACGACCTACAGAACGACCCCAACGAGCTCAACAACCTCTACGGCAAGCCTGGTTATGAGAAGATAACCAAGCAGCTACAGAAGCAACTTGATGAGTATCGTAAGCTACAAAATATAGACGAGTTCTAAAAATAAGTGCCAAATGTGCCACAATCGACACAACTCACTTATTATCAATCATTTAATCCATGGCACATTTCGCTATTTTGGCGAAATGTGCCATCCTATCTACCATCCTGCGAGCTTCATCTACCATAGAGATGAATGGACAAATACATCAGAATAATTTGGTAATAAAAAAATAATAGCGTAACTTTGCGGTGAGGATTATTAAATCCACGTTACGTAAAACTCATAATAGTGTAATTATTTATGGTACAGAGCAATCCGTTTATTATCGAAGGTTATTTGTCACCAATAAATTGTTGAAGCAAGTGGCACACAGCCAAGTACTCGGCATACAATGACCTTGTACTCAGCGTACAAAGCCATAGTACTCGGCATACAAAACCTTGATACTCGGCATACAAAGCCCTGGTACTCGGCATATCTAAATAGCCATAAAAATTGACGCTGGCTGATGCTAACTAAGGGCTGGTAGATGAAAGTTATAAAATGGTAGATAGGATGGTAGATTTCGGTAATTTTCGAAAACCTACCATCCTATTATTCGTTGTCAATCAAGCACTTACACCATTCATGGTAGATATGGCACTTTTTTCCACCTATATAACTCCATAATGTAGCGAAAACCACCCGTGAAATCTCTAGAATCAGAATTTAGTTTGTAACAATTTCTTACCGCCAGTACAATATTTACATGTGCAGAGCATTGCTGTCAGGAGTGTATTACACGGCACAGCTGCTCGACGTCGGACTCGAAAGTTTCGCGGTTAATGGCACGGCTTTTTATCGTAGAGCGATAGTTGTAGATGGTGCGAGGAGTATAGAAG
>CAKPST010000006.1 GCA_934183355.1 uncultured Prevotella sp. | reverse complement strand
CTATCCTATATTATGTCGTCCCTCCGGGACTTGGTGCCTAAATATCATCATTCTTCGGGACTTGTGCCTTTTTATTATTTTTGCAACGCCATTGTACAATCTGTAAATAGCCTTAGTACGTCTTGTAACTAGCCTTAGTATGCCTTGTAATTAGCCTTAGTACGATTAGTACAACGCCTTTGCAACAACTATAAAAGTCATAGTATTGCAGAAGCTTGCAGTTGCTTGCAGATTATTGCAGATTAAATCTGCCTACTGCAAGCCTTTCTTGTTGCATTAGTCTATTGATATACAATGCCTTACGTCCTATGCTACTGCGTCGGCTTGCAGTATTGCAGATAAAAAAAGAAAAAAAGTTATTTTAGGCATGGGGGATATGTTTAAACAATAAGGGCATTAGCGACAAGCAATAGTTTTGTCGTTAATGCCCTTATCATTATTTATGAGGTCCCTTGTTCTACTTCACGCTTGGAGTGAATCGCAAAGTAACAACATGTTCGCCAGTTGGTGTCATATACTGTGGCAGGCATGAGTCGCCACCGCATGAGTGGTTGCCGATGCCGCGCTGCCAGTAGTCGAAGTGAGCATAGGTCTGGCTGTTGCGCTTGAGGTCGTATGGATGCTTGCCACCGTAGAATACGTCGTAGTCGAACTGACGGTCGTCTACATGCGAGAGCGAGAATGCCACCTGACCCTCTGTTGCGATGTTGAGGCTAATGCCATTGCCCGACAGAGTGAGGTCGCGCAGTCCCTGGCGGTCGCCCATGGTCTGCGGTGCCGACTGCTCCTCAAACATTCCGTCTACAGTAGTGGTGTAGCGTCCGAGCAATGAGCCACGCTGACGGTCGATATAGTTCGACCACGGACCCTTGGCGTAGTATTCCACCTGCTCCATACCCGGAGCAAACTGCATAGTCACGCCTATACGACGTGTGTCCTTCGACGAGTTGTTGAATGCTATGCGCATGTCCACTGTTCCGTTAGGATAGATGGTGTAGCTGATGTTGTGAGTGTCCTTGCCGTTGGATACGGCAGTCTCGGCTACTACGTTCTTGCCTTCGCGCTTAGGAGCCTTGACAAGAGTCTTGTGTCCAAAGAGTGCGCCCTCTTCCTTGTTCTCGTTTTCAGCCACTCCACCAGTAGCGCCGAGCGAGATATTGTCGTTGGCGACGCGGCGGAAGCCGTTGAAGTCGGGACCTGCCTCTGGCATCACAATCTGATGACCCTGATATTGCCAGTCGGCAATGGTTCCGTCGGCAGCAAATGTGATGCTGAATCCGTCGCCAGTCACCTTGCCGTCCTTCACACGTAGCTTGCCTTTGACAGCCACTGCTGGCAGTGATCCATGCGACTGCTGTACGAATGTTGGGTCAGCCACCGACTTGCAAGCCTCCTCGGCGTTGGTTGTGAGCAAGAACTGCTGTTCTGCCATAGCATATCCGCGCTTAGCCCATGTAGTGTTCTCCTTGAGGCGAAGGCTCAGAGTGATGACATACTCAGCCTTGTCGTCCACAGCTGTTGTATAAGGGATGTCCATGAAGCACTGTTCGCCCGGCTTGCAGTAGGGGATGACACACTTGCCCGATTCCACCTCGGTGCCGTTGCGCAGCACGCTGTAGCCGAGATAATACTCCTCAGAGAGGTCGGTGAATAGATTCTTGTTGCGCAGTGTGAGTCGGTGGTTCTTCAGAGTCACAAAGTCAACGTAGCGATATACATACTTTACCTCAGTGAGTTTGGCTGTCCACTCGCGTCCCGGAGTGATGATGCCGTTGCTCATGAAGTCGCCCTGGAATCCGCGGTCGCCGTGGTTGATGTTGCTATAGTCGTAGCCCGAGGTGTAGTAGTGCAAGCCTGTAGCAGAGTCGACGAGAGGCTGTCCAGCCTTGATGCGACGTGTGTCGTAGATGCCCTGGTCCACCCAGTCCCAGATACATCCGCCGATGATGCCTTCGCTGCCCTCTATCACGTCCCAGTATTCCTGGAGGTTGCCCACAGCCTGTCCCATGGCATGAGCATACTCACAGATGAAGTAAGGCTTGTTGTTGAGTCCTCCGCGGTGTTGCTTCACCTTCTCCACTACTGGATACATGTCCGAGCCGAAGTCGGAGTAGAGCAGTCCGTTCTTATATCCCTCATAATGTACGAAGGCGTCGCGTCCTGGCAACAGTTCCTTCACACAGTCGTATGTGGCTTGGAAGTTCTGTCCACCGCCAGCCTCGTTGCCGAGCGACCAGAAGACGATGCTCGGATGGTTGCGGTCGCGCAGCACCATGCGTGCAGTGCGGTCGACATACGCTGCCTTCCACGATGGTATGTCGGACAGAGCCTGATTGCCATGACACTCTACGTCAGCCTCGTTCATGCAGTAGAGTCCATAGTAGTCGAACATGGCGTACATCTTAGCCTGGCGTGGATAGTGGCTTGTGCGCACGGTGTTGACGTTGGCCTGCTTCATGAGCTGCACGTCGCGCAGCATAGTGGGCACGTCGATGGCATGACCATAGAGAGGATGTATGTCCTGAGTGTTCACACCCTTGAAGTATTCGCGCTTGCCATTGATGTAGATGAGGTTGCCACGCTGCTCCACCGAACGGAATCCGTAGTGGGTGGTGAACACCATTTCTTCCTTGCCATTGCTCATCTGGCGCACCACCACTCTGTAGAGGTTGGGCTTCTCGGGCGACCAAGGCTTTAGCTGTGTGAGCTGATTGAGCGAGATAGTCATCTTCTTAGTCAGCTCGTTGGGGTTGAGGCTGATGTTGGCAGCTTGTGATGTTATGCGCACATTGTTGGCGTCGAGCAGTTCCACCTCTATGCTCTTAGTGGTCTTCTGTCGCAGAGCGTTGTCGAGAGTCAGCTCCACGTTGAGCGAGCCAGATGTGTAGTCGCTGTTGAGCTTAGATGTGATGTAGTGGTCGCTGACGAATGTCTCGGGAGTAGACACGAGATAGACGTCGCGGTGGATGCCGGCGAGGTGCCACATATCCTGACCCTCAAGATATGAGCCGTCCGACCAGCGATATACACGCACCGACACATTGTTCTCGCCACTGCGCACCAACTTGGTGACGTCAAACTCGGCGTCGGTGTTGGCACCCTGCGAGAATCCTACATACTTGCCATTGACCCAAACCACGATGGCGCTGCATGCTCCGTCGAAGTGGAGCAGCACACGGCGTCCATTCTCCCATCCGTTGGGCAGGGTGAATGTGCGACGATAGGAACCCACGGGGTTCTTGTCAAACTTGTCGTCATAGGCGCTGATGTGTGGAGGGTTGTTCTTGAAGGGGTAGCCCACATTGTTATATACCGGCACGTCGTAGCCAGCCATCTCCCAGTTGAGTGGCACACGGATGTTGTCCCATCCTGATACGTCGGCATTGTCGCCGTAGAAGTCGGCTTCTTCGGGCTTGCCCTGATGCCAGTCGGCAGTGTAGCGGAATTTCCACTCGCCATTGAGCGACATGTAGTCGGCGTGGCGAGGCTCGGTCCAAGGCAGACGATAATACTCGTCGTTGGTCATTAGCTTGGTCGAAGAGTAGGGGATGTAGGTGGCGTGAGCGTCCAGTTTGCGGTCGGCAAACTTTGTCTCGTCCTCCACCCATGCGTCATTGAACGCCGGGGCTGTTGTCACTACCGTCTTGGCAGCAGCCTTTGCAGCCGTCTTCTTCACCTTAGGAGAGGCAAAGGCTGAAGTGCATGCGAAAAGTGCAGCAGCGGTAATAGCCCATAATGCTGATTTTCTGTTCATGTGAATATGATTTAGATAAATAGATTTGTTTTTAGAGTTTTGCTTGGATAACGTGTGCAAAGATACTACAAAAAGTTGGATTATTGCAGGTTTGTCGCCATCAGAATGGGTATCCGATGGCGAAGTGCAAACTCTGCGAATCCTTAAAGTGGTCGAAGTTGTAGAATCCACTCTTGTAGGGCATGTGTAGTCCGATGCCCCAGTCGAGGCGCAGAACAAAGAAGTCCATGTCGTAGCGTATGCCGATGCCGGTGCCGAGTGCCGTCTCCTTGAAGATGTTCTTCAGCTGTAGCTTGGAGCCGGCACGATAGCCGTCGTCGCGCATAGCCCACACGTTGCCGGCATCCACAAACAAGGCGCCGTAGAGATTGCCCATGATGCGTGGACGAAACTCTACGTTGGCTTGCAGTTTGATGTCGCCGGTTTGGTCCATGTAGGACAGTCGCGACTGGTTGGTGTAGTAGCTACCAGGTCCGATGCTGCGCACATTGAAGGCTCGGATGCTGTTGGCTCCACCCACATAGAACTGCTCGCTGTAGGGTGCCGACTCGGCATTGCCATACGACCATATCACTCCGGCATTGATGTGTCCCACGAGTTGGGTGTGCTCTGAGGTTTGCCATGTCTTGCGCAGGTCGGTTTCCACCTTTAGGAATTGTGCGTATGGATTCTTGAACATCGTCTTGCCCTTCTCGTTCCAGCGCTCGCCAAATGCGGCATAGCCCAGCGAGAGGATGTTGGCAGCCTCGCTGACGGTGGTCTGCCAGTATATCGGGTTGCGATAGGTGGCAGGCGACTGATAGGTGAAGGTGTATCTCATCTTGGGCACAAACTGGTCTGCCATCGACACGAGCAGATAGGGGCTTTGCTCCAGCACCTCCTTGAATGCGTCCGACTGGTTCTGCATGTATTCGTATTGCAGAATGAAGGGCGAGAACTGGTGCTTTATGGTGGCAGATGGCTGCATGGTGTAGGTGAGTTCGCCCGACACGATGTGGCGCTTGAAGTAGCCCGAACGATTGATGACGTTGCTCGAAGCCTTGACGAGGGTGTTGGGTGTGGTGTAATAAGGCTTTATTGTCAGTCCCTTCTTGCGGCGTTTGCGTCGAGCACGACTCATCAGTTGGTCGACAAAGAGCAGTCGGGGTATCTCCAACGACATGTCGGCACCATATTCATAGGAGTTAAGCTTGGAGCTGGTGCCGTCAGCTCGGTGTCCCGTCTGCCACTCGTACGAGCCATTGAGATTTATCGACAGCTTCTCGCCACCACGAAAGGCGTTGCGCTTGGCAAAACCCAGAGTGGCTCCCGGACCCACACGTCCCGTAGTCTTGCCCACGAGGTTGCCCTCAAGGTATATGTCGTAGGGCTTGTCGAATACGCAGTTGAGCGTAAGGTCGAGAGTGTCGCATGTCTCCGACGTGTCGCGTGGTGCAAAACCGAGGTCGACACGCGAGAATAGCCCCTTAGATGTGAGCGTATTGATGGTTTGCAGATAGTTGGAATAGCTGTATAGCTGTCGTGGTCGCAGCTTCATGTCGCGTGTGATGGCAGAGCGTCGTATAGGCGGGCGCTTGCCAGCATATACCATTGTGTATGTGCGTCGCTTGATGGTGTCGCCGAGTTGCTGTGTGGCTTGGCGTCGCATCTCAAGATTGATGTGTCCGATGTACCACTGCTTGCCCACCTGCGAGGGCAGACTGTCGGCATATTGCAGACGCACTTGGGCTTGATCGGTTTTTGCCAGAGTGTCGGCAAGATAGGTGGCGTAGGACGGCTGATAGTAGAAGAAGCCGTTGTTGCGCAGCAGAGTGGACACACGTGTGCGCTCGGCATCGAGTGTTGAGGCGTCAAATGGGTCGCCACTCTTCACCTTGGCAGCCGTGCGTGTGGAGTCGATGAGCTGCATGGCGGCAGGCGGAAAGTTGTGATAGGTGAGGGTGTCGATGGTGGTCAGCGGTCCAAGGTTGACGGTGTATTTCACCTTTGCCTTCTTGGTGCTGTCGTTGCTGAACACTTCGTAGTTGACATAGTTGCCGAAGTAGCCACGTGAGCGCAGCAACTCGCGTGTCACCTGAGCATGCAGCGACGGATTGACCGAGCTGAGTAGCACTGGAGCCTTGCCGAAGGTCTTGCGCAACCACTTGCCCGGACCCTCCTCGGCATCGCGAAACCAGTTGTATATGCACAGACGATAGGACGGCCACGGCATGCGTATGTATGGGCTGCCGAGAAACGAACCATTGGGGGCAGTGGCAAGCGCCGCCTCCACCTCTTCCTTCACCGATGTGAAATGGTCGTCGGGTGTGTAGTTTTCGTATACAGTTGTGCGCAGTCCGGTGAAGAGTTTGTCATCGGATGGCACCGAGCTTGTCTCGGAGCAAGAGACGAGCAGAGTGGCGCACGCTAATAGTGTATATAATGGTTTATTCATAATTGTCATAGCTTGGGGGTGGGGCTTCATTATTTTTTCTCTGTCGTTATCGTGTCATTCTTCACCGTTTTCTCCTTCTTGAATATGAATATATCCCTGAAGTGTTGCAGCTTGCGTCTCCAGATGAAACCTCCTCCAAACTGCTCTACATATCCTTCGAGCCAGTCGTAGGAGTCGCGGTCGTAGAACAGCTTGAGGTATTTGTTGGATGTAGGCGACATTCGGTATTCGAGAGTGACGTTGTCGAAGAACGTGTCGTTCTGATTCTCCACCTCGGCACCACTCGACACCTTGCCACCTATGACTATGCGCAGGCGGTTGTTCCACAGACGTTTGGAGAATTTGAACGAGTAGTCGGTGTGTATCTCTCCCGAACCGAGCGTCGTGTTGTCCATGCCAAACGAGAGATCGAGTGTGCGCAGAGCGTTGCCAGATATGCTGTTGATTTGCGAACTGAGGAACGAGCTGAGCGCCGAGTTGACCGATAGCGACCCCAGATTGTCGTCCGACAGATACATGCCGGTGGTAAGCATAGTCACGGCGAGCTTGCCGCGATTCTCAGCCGACTGTGTCATCAGTTCGTTGTGCATCTGTTGGTCGTCGGGAGCGTCGATGATAAACTGCAATCCCATGTCTTGCAGCGTCTTCGTTATCTCCACTCCGCACTCAAACATTACGCTGCGTCCAGTGCCTCCATCGGTCGAAACCGTAGTCTTGTTCTCCTCGGTGGCTGTGATGTTGAGTCGCGGATTCATCGGGTCGCCAGAGAATTCGGCATAACTTCCGTCCTTGATGGTGAACGTCTTGAGAGGAATAACGGGCAGCGAGTATTTCATTTCGCCCTCGGCTATGGTGTAACGACCATAGAGCGACAGTCCGTCGGTGGCTGTATAGAGCATTCGCAGATTGCCACCACCTATGAGGTCGACATAGTTCGACTTGTCGGTGTTGAGAGCGCAGAGCACATGAGCACCGTCGTCGACATTCATGGTGAGGTCCATGGTGAGTCCGTTGATAGGCGGTCGAGCCACGGTGGCAGTAGCCGGATTGCGGAAGTTTACAAACTTGACGAGTCCGTCGAGCTGACTCTCTGTAGAGAGTGGCGAGTCGCGCAGTATGTATGTCACGTCGCTTGAGCCCAGCACGTCGAGTCGTCCACGCATGCGCAGCGACTCAAGTGGCCCGTCTACAAGTCCGAGGAAGTTGACATAAGCCTTGCCATAAGCCTCGGAGCGTGCCTGCTCCTTAGAGTCGATGAGCAGATAGTTGTCGGCACGCATGCGCAGATAGGTGGTTATGCGGTCGAAATTGGCAAAGTCGACATTGCCGTATAGCGTCAGCGCATTGCCATTGCGGGCGAACATCTGGAAGTTTTCAAACATCATACGGCTGTTCTTTATCTCCAGCTGGTCGTCGCAGAGTCGCATCTGTACACCGTATGGCTCGCTTGCCACGTATGCAGAGTCGAAGTAGAGCTCGCCATTGATGTCAGGTCGTGAGAGCGAGCCCTTCACCTTCACTTCGCCCTGAGCATAACCATTGAAGTTGATGAGGCGGTCGGGTACAAATCCATTGAGCAGAAGCAGTGGCGTGCGCGACAGAGTCATGTCGGCATCGATGCTGCCTTCGTCCTCAGCGTCGTACATACCCGACAGCGTACACACCTCGTAGTTGTCCATAGTCAGCGTTCCGTCGACATAGTGCTCCATGCCGTTGTCCTTAGGCATGTACACAAATTCGCTTGCCACATTGCCTATAGGACATCCCTCGTAAGCCATGCGGTTGATGCTGAGCGACGACGACACCGACATGTCGCCCTCTTCGGACACCATCCAGTGGAAGTCGCCGTTGAGCAATCCAGCCACGTTGGGAGCGTATGGCACCACGGCAAGCACCTTTTGCAGGTCAAATTTGTTGAGGCTGACACTCAAGTCTTGTCGTGTCTCGGTGCTGTCGTTTGAGTAGATCTGCACACCCATGCCGTTGTCGGAGGTCAGTCGCATGTCGGCAGATATGCGTTGGTTTTCGGCAAAGAAGATGTAGTTGCCCTTGTTCACCTTGAATTTCTTGTAGCCTATCACTGGGTCGATGCCACCAAGAGCCAGTTTGACACCTCCAGGCTGCATGTCTGCCTTCAGTCCTAAGGCTATGCCGAGACGTTCGCGAGCATCGTATACACGTGTGCCGAGATATAGCGACGACTGTGTGAAGGCTCCTCGTAGACGTGCGTCGAATACAAACTGAGGGTTGGAGCGCCCGTTGCGCACCTGTCCCTCGAAGTCGGTCTTGGTGGAGTCGGAACGGAATGCCATGCGAATGGTGTCTATCTGTAGCCCAGATGCCACAAGCGAGTCGAGGCTCACCCTACCGTTGATGCCCTCTTGTGGCGACATGGCAAGGTCGACAAATGCGTTGTGGAAGTCGTATCCGAATCGTTTCAGCATTCGGCTGAACACGTTGTGCTTGCCAGCGTTGGCATATAGCGACATGTCGGGCATGTGCTTTCTTAGCTGTAGCTGGTCGATATAGCGCTCGTTGCGCTGCTTGGCAAGCTCGGTGTTGACCGCTGTCAGACGGTTGAGGATGTTCTCGATGGAGCCACCGCCGTCAAGTCGCAGCGCAAAGTCGCCACATGTGATGGCAGCGTGTGTAGAGTCGCGGCGTGTGAAACAGTCGATATTGACATTTTCGGGGCGGTAGGCGTTGGCAGAGTCGCGTATGACTATGCTGCCTATTCTGCCCTTCACACTATGGTCGGACACCACATTGCTCTTCATGCTGACGTCGGCAGTGAGCGATGCCGAGCACGGACGCTTGGTTAAGCCCATGCGCATGAAGTCGGCTTTGATGAGGTCGCACACCAGACGAGCGTCTACACGAGTGCGACTGAGCAGCGCAGTGAGGTCAATAGTGCCGTCGATGAGTGGTGTGTGGCTCTGCAATAGAGCGTGTCCGGTGCCGTTATGCACGTTGGCAGATAGCTGCATGTTGGAGAGATCGTAGTTGTCGTAGGCAAACTGCTCCACCGTTCCGTGTGCGTTGAGGTGTGTGCGTGGCGATAGGAAGTCCACTCCGGCACCCTTTGCCGTGAGCGTTCCGCTGAATGGACGCAGTGGCATGGATGGCAGGAAGTTGTTTAGCTGCAAACTATTGACCTTCAACTGAGCGTCGTATGCAAGTAGGCGTGAGTCGAACGTGGCGTTGCCAGTCACCGAACCGCCACCCTGTGCTGCCACGAAGCGTGTAGCATAGCGTGTGCCGTTGGCTCTGAAGTTGCCCTTTAGGCTGATGCCCGAGGGAATGTTGATAGCTTTGGCTGCCGAAGCTGGCAGCAGCGACTTTACGAAGTTGAGGTTGTATGTCTGAGCGTCGACTGTGATGTCGGCTTGCAGACGGTTGGTCGACATTATGTTTTGTGCTCGTCCGTGTGCTTTCAGGGCAAAGACGGTGGGGTAGGTGATAGCCAACTGGCGGATGTTGAGCGCCAGCATGTTGCCAGCAACGTCGGCATTGAGCGTAATCGGGGTGTCGGGCAGACGGCGCAAAAACTCCTTGGGTATGAAACCGAGCAGCGGAGCAAAGTCGCTCTTTACGACATATCCCTTGGTGTCCACCTGCATCTTGCCCGGATTGTGGTCGTCAAAGGTAGAGAAGTCCATGTCGATGCGTGCTGTCAGCATCGACTTCGGCGTGCGTAATCGCAGGTCGGGCAGATAGATGTGGGTGGTGTCGAGACGTATTTTTCCACTAAGTTCTTTTATATGTAGCCCACTTTGCTCGCTCATGGCACACTGGCGTAGGCGCACAGCAAGCCCGTCGTTGTTGTAGAGCAACGAGTCGAGATGCAGACTGATGTCTGTCAGTGCAATGTGGTTGAAGTCAAATCCAGTTTTTAGAGCCTTCTCAAAGTTGTTGTCGTATGTGAGCGAGCCTTTCTGCCAGTCGAGCATATTGAGTCGGTAGGTGCCACTCAGCAGGTCGAAGTGTCCACGTTCAGCCTTGAGCGAGCCTATGCCCACGCCCACTTGCAGTGTGTCGCCCGGCATGTGCAGTTGCAGATTGGAGCGTTGTATGGCTAATTTGCCCACGGCTATCTGCCAACGTGTGGGCGTAGAGGCGGTGTCTTCTGGCACGGTGTCGCTCAGCGCGATGTCGAGATGGGCGTCTTCGAGCGTCGCTTTGTCTACGCTGACAGTCTCACGAGCGAGGTTGATGCCGCGACTGCGCAGTTGTAGTCTGCCCACTTTGCCCTTGACACGTGCCTCCGGCACAAGCTGTGCCGTGTTGAGTTGCACATCGCTGAAGTCGAGACGGTCCACCACGATGTTGCTGTGCAGCAACGGTCGCAGCTGAACAGTGGCTATCAGCTGTCGTGCATCGGCTATAGTGTCGGTCACATTGGGCAGCGAGTCGTTGGGTTGTGTGGCTCG
Organism: uncultured Prevotella sp.; assembly: GCA_934183355.1. Lineage (GTDB taxonomy): Bacteria > Bacteroidota > Bacteroidia > Bacteroidales > Bacteroidaceae > Prevotella. Next base: position 34,818 of record CAKPST010000006.1, on the reverse strand, counting down.
CAGTCCGTATACAGCGAGGTCGAGTGGAAACTTAAGACGCACACGCTCTATGTTGACAGTCATGTTGGTTGAGCCAGACACATAGTCGGTGACACAGTCTACAGCCCAGTTTTGCACAGGCGGCACATAGAGCAGCATTGCCAACAAGGCTATGATGGCAAAGGGCGTGGCTACAATCGCCACAGCTATCTTTAGTATTTTCTTTCTAACCAGTTTCATGCAATATGATGTAGTTGTTTCTTAATAGTTTGGTATACAATTCTACAAAGATACAAAATTTCCTAAGATGAAGCCCCTTGATAGTCGGTTTATTTTTCTTGTGTTGCTTGTGTTGTGAGCAACCAAGCCTTGTTTGCACTATAAAGGTGTATATTTATACATATCGTATTCGTGAATTATTATAAACTTGTGGATTATATATAATTATATATCAGTAGGTTTGTGATTTCGTTAAATAAGCATTACCTTTGCACGCCGATAACGAATGTTGCATATTTATGCAGGAAATTACATGAAAATATAATAAATGGAAAAGACAACAAAACAGGAACAACATCTCAAGAAACGCCCCTCTGCTGTACTTTCGCTCATGCCCATCGTGTTGCTTGTGGCAATGCTCACATGCACTATACGTGCTTTTGGCAGCGACTCGCTCGAAGGAGCGTCGCAGATAACGCTGCTCACTGTGTCGGCAATGTGTGTGCTCATCGGCATGGCATTCCTAAATGTGCCTTGGGCGAGCTTTGAGAAGGCTATAGTCAAGAACGTTTCGAGTGTGGCGAGCGCCCTTGTCATATTGCTGCTCATTGGTGCATTGGGTGGAGCTTGGATGGTGAGTGGCGTTGTGCCAACACTCATTTATTACGGTTTGCATGTCATTCATCCTGGTGTCTTCCTTGCTTCGTCGTGTGCCATCTGCGCATTAGTGAGCGTGATGACGGGTTCGTCGTGGACAACCATAGCCACTATCGGCATCGCCCTCATGGGCATTGGTAGAGCACAGGGCTTTGACGACGGTTGGGTGGCAGGTGCCATCATCTCTGGTGCCTATTTCGGCGACAAGATTTCGCCGCTGTCCGAGACCACAACTCTTGCTTCGGGTTCGCTCGGTGTGCCATTGTTCAATCATATACGATACATGCTTCTCACCACAGTGCCGTCCATCACAGTGACACTCATTATCTTTGCGGTGGCAGGAGTGTTCTGTTCTACAAGCAGTTCGCAGGACATAGCCACCTTTGCCTCGTCGCTTGATGCACGTTTCAATATCACACCGTGGTTGTTGCTTGTGCCAGTGCTGACGGGAGTGATGATAGCTCGCAAGGTGCCGCCAGTCATCACGCTGTTCGTCTCAATATTACTTGCAGTGCTATCTGGGCTTGTTTTCCAGACCGACGCATTGCGAGAGATAGACCCATCGCTGTTCAAAGCAACCATGAAGAGCGTATATGGTAGCACATCGCTGCACTCGGACAGTCCCATGTTGGCTGACCTTGTGTCCACACGAGGCATGGCTGGCATGATGCCCACCATCTGGCTCATTATTTGTGCCATGTGTTTTGGCGGTTGTATGTCGGCAGGCGGCATGGTTGGCGGCATCACTCGTCTGTTCATTCACATGGTGAAAGGACGCACATCGCTTGTAGGTTCGACAGCTGCCACGGGTGTTATGCTCAATGTGGCGATAGCCGACCAATATCTATGTATCCTGCTCACAGGCAATATGTTCCGTGATATATACGACCGCGAGGGCTATGAACGTCGACTACTAAGCCGCACCACGGAGGATGCTGTCACCGTGACATCAGTGCTTGTGCCATGGAACACGTGCGGCATGACACAGAGTACAGTGCTTGGTGTTGCCACTTTCACCTATTTGCCCTACTGCTTCTTCAACCTCATATCACCGCTTATGAGTGTTATTGTGGCTGCTACGGGATATAAGATTTACCACAAATCGAGTCTGCCAGACACCAATTCATAACACAAACATCCCCAACTTCATAACATCAACACCCCAACTTCATAACATCAACATCGGCAACAATATCAACGACCCTCATTCTTCAAAAGACGTTGAATTGTTGTCGATGTTGTCGTTTCCTCAGTTTTTTACGTGGTATGCGTTCATATTCTCCCATTTATTTTGTATTTTTGCATCTGCATATATTGCATTAATATAAAAAACAGAAATAAAAAAAGGAATTTTACAAAATGAAGATACTCACTGGAGCTCAGATTCATGAGCTTGACAAATACACCATTGAGCACGAACCCATTTCATCCATCGACCTCATGGAGCGTGCGTCGCGTGCCATCACATCAGCCATCATCACACGATTTGACACACAGACACCCGTTGTAGTGTTTGCCGGACCAGGCAACAACGGTGGCGACGCTCTTGCTGTGGCTCGAATGATGGCTGAGAAGGGCTACATTGTCGACGTTTTCTTGTTCAATGTACACGACAGCTTGTCCGACGACTGCCTGCGCAACCGCGACCGACTCAAGGATGGAGGGCTCGTTCACTCGTTTGTTGAGGTGGTGAGCAATTTCGATCCTCCCAAGTTGACACAGCAGACACTTGTTATTGACGGACTTTTTGGCTCTGGACTCAACAAGCCTCTAAGCGGTGGATTCGCATCACTTGTGAAGTATATCAATCAGTCGTCGGCTCGTGTGGTGAGCATCGATATGCCGTCGGGACTCATGACCGAGGACAATTCAACCAACAAGGCAGCCACTATTGTGCGTGCCGACCTCACTCTGACACTCCAGATGAAGAAACTCGCCATGTATTTTGCCGACTGTCAGCCTTATCTCGGCAAGGTGCAGGTGCTCGACATACGTCTGTCTAAGGACTATATCAAGAGTATTCCGTCGCCATATACCACTATCGATGCCGAATATGTGCGTCAGCAGATGCTCATACGAGATGACTTTGCACACAAGGGCAATATGGGACACGCCATGATTATTGCTGGTTCGGAGGGAATGGCGGGAGCCGCTGTGCTTGCCACACGCGCTTGTCTGCGCAGTGGTGTGGGCAAGGTGACTGCATTGACACCTCGTTGCAATGCCACAGTGATGCAGATAGCAGTGCCAGAGGCTGTGCTATCTATCGACATGGAGAACTATTACTCGGAGGCTGTAGCCAGTGACGAGTTCGACGCCGTTGGCATTGGTCCGGGTTTGGGCCGACAGGAAGGTTCGGCTTTGGCACTTATGTCGCAGCTTCAGCAGACACAGTGTCCCGTTGTGCTCGATGCAGATGCGCTCAATATGCTCGGTTCGCACGGCACATGGATTAGTCAGTTGCCAGACAATATGATTATGACTCCGCATCCACGCGAGCTTGATCGCCTCGCTTCCACTACATGCCACTCAGACAGCGAGCGTCTTGCCGTGGCACGCGATATGGCAGAGAGCCTGCGAGCTTACATATTGCTCAAGGGACACCACTCGGCACTCTGTTTGCCCGATGGCGACGTTGTGTTCAACACTACAGGCAATTCGGGTATGGCTACAGCCGGAAGTGGAGATGTGCTCACTGGTATCATCACCGCACTCTTGGCTCGTGGCTACTCACGCAAGAACGCGTGTCTCACAGGTATGTATATACACGGACTTGCTGGCGACATCGCTGCATCGCGTGTCGGCAAGGAGAGCTTGGTGGCAAGCGACATCATCGCTGCACTGCCCGACGCTTTCAAGGCTTTGTATTAAAAAGACATATCATCACTACACACCATATAAAATGAAGACTACTATGAAGAAATTATTTTCTACTATAATCCTGTCTGCCCTCGCCGCTGTGTCGGCGACAGCTGGCGACAAAAACAATGTGGACGGACTGACCTACTGCCTGCCGCAGACCGCTGTGCGCATGCAGGTGCTCGTGGAGAAGACTGTTACTCAGCCAGGACAACTCGCCGACTACTCCGACCTCTTCTTCAAGAAGCCTGGAGTGACTGCCGTGCAGACTGCCTATCGCATTGTGGGCATCAAGTTCGACTCGGAGGGTGTGGCAGACACACGTCGCAAATACACTGTAGCAGTGGACAAGAAGCACAGTATCTTCTCCATAGACTGCGATGCCAACGGCGTGTTGCGTGCCATCAATGCCAAGGCTCCAGCCACTAAGCGCCCCGCGGCTTTCAGACAAGCGCCCAAGGCGGCTCCACTCAATCCACGCGACTATATGAGTCAGGACATTCTCACTGCTGCCAATCTGCCGAAGATGGCTCAGTTGGTGGCACAGGAGATTTATGACATACGCGATTCACGCAACTCGCTCTCTCGTGGTGAGGCAGACAACATGCCTAAGGACGGCGAGCAACTGCGCTTGATGTATCGTCAGCTCGACACACAGGAGCGTGCTCTCATGCAGCTGTTCACTGGAACTACGACAGTAGACACCACCGAGACCGTCATCACCTTTATTCCGCAGCCCACAGACAAGCGCCGTGTGCTCTTCCGTTTCTCTAAGAGTTTCGGACTTACCACTGCCGACGACTATTCTGGTGCGCCTTATTATCTGAGCGTTGAGGACGAGGGCATTGCTGCCGAAGCACCTGCCGACGCTTCAAAGGCAGACAAGTTGAAGGACGACTTCCAGCTTGGTGTATGCTTGCCAGGCAAGATTCGTCTGCAAGTGGTAACAGCAGAAGGCACACCTGTGGCTTCGTATGAGACATTAGCAGCCCAGTTTGGTAAGGTGGAGATGCTCAATGGAGCACTCTTCGGCAAGAAGTTTGTGTCGCATATAGTGGTAGATCCTACAACGGGTGGAGTGGTGGAACTGAAGACGGAGCCACTCGAATAACAGATAAAATATCAACCTTGAATAAGAATAAGACATCAACGATGATATAAAAAACAACAACATCAACAACGAATCAACAACATTTTGTTTAGAATGTGCGCCGTGTCAATCGGCACGACTTGCAGAAATCAACGAGTTGTTAATATGTTGGTAATTTAAGCCGTGCCGAGTTGGCACGGCAAAAAATGTAGTCGGTGTTGTTGATTTGTTGTTGATTGTTGTCGTTTATTTATAAGTTTTGAGTAACTTTGCACCTAATTATAAAAAATAGACCTTCACCTATGAGTATTATAAAAATCAAGGACAAGACATTCAAGACCTCAATACCCGAGGCACAGATTCTGGAACGCGTCAAGGCAGTAGCCGAGCGCATCAACAAAGACATGGCAGACAAGAATCCACTGTTGCTCGCAGTGCTCAATGGTTCGTTTGTGTTTGCCGCCGACCTCATGCGCGAAATAACCGTGCCATGCGAGATTTCGTTCGTCAAAATGTCGTCCTATGAAGGCACATCGTCAACAGGCAAAGTGAAGCAGTTGCTCGGACTCAACGAGGACATCAAGGGACGCACAGTCATCGTCGTGGAGGATATCATTGAGTCGGGTCTCACCATACGCACACTCCTTGACATGTTGCACGAGAAGGAGCCAGCCGACGTGCAGATATGCACCCTGTTGCTCAAGCCCGAATGCCTTCAGGTGCCCCTCGACATCAAGTATGTAGCAATAGAGATACCCAACGACTTCATCCTCGGATATGGTCTCGACTACGACCAGCAGGCTCGCAACCTTCGCGACATCTACACCGTTGTGGAGGAATAAAGCCCAAGTTGGCAAAAGGATAAGCAATATTTTAAGGTAAAGCAATATTTATCGTATATTCATATAATTATATTCTTAAAGTAAAAAGATGAAAAACATCGTAATTTTCGGTGCTCCGGGTTCAGGCAAGGGCACACAGAGCGACATGATGATAGAGAAGTATGGCTTCAATCACATCTCTACTGGTGACGTTCTCCGCAGCGAGATCAAGAACGGCACAGAGCTTGGCAAGACAGCCAAGGGCTTCATCGACAACGGTCAGCTCATTCCCGACGACCTCATGGTAAACATCCTCGCCAGTGTATACGACAACTTCGGCAAGGAGCATAAGGGCGTTATCTTCGACGGTTTCCCCCGCACCATCCCGCAGGCTGAGGCTCTCAAGGAGATGCTTGCAGAGCGCGGTCACAAGGTGGCAGCTATGATAGAGCTTGACGTTCCCGAGGACGAGCTGATGACACGTCTCATCAAGCGCGGTCAGGAGAGTGGTCGCTCTGACGACAACGCCGAGACAATCCAGAAGCGCCTCGACGTATATCGCAACCAGACTGCTCCGCTTATCGAGTGGTATAAGGGCGAGGGCATTCATCACCACATCAACGGTCTGGGTGAGCTCAGCCGCATCTTCGGTGACATCTGCAACGTTATCGACGCATTGTAATTATAGTAGGGTATGGCACTTGATGTCATACCCTTTTTTAATCTGTTCCAAAAAAAACACTAACCTTATTGTATTAAAATTGTTGGAAAAAGGCTATCTTTGCATTGGCTTAAACAGATATCAATTTAACAGAATTAACCCTATGCTCAAAACTAGATACAAACTGCCACTATCCACAATGTTATTATGGCTTATGCTCGCCGTTTTTGTAGCATGTAGTCATTCCGACTGTCCTTCAGACAATACGCGCATCGAACGCTTGCGCCAGCTCGACGACTCCATTGTAGCTCTCGCTCCATCTGCCCACGACAGCATACGTCGTGGATTGGCAAGCGCATGCGACAGCATCAGCTTCTATGAGTATAGACTGCGCGAAGCCCACTATTATTGGCTCTCCGAGCGTCCCGAACGGGCTGACACCATACTCCCACAAATCATCAACTTTGTGCAACGTCAAGACGACGGCACTTATGCCAAGCAACATGTCTATAGTTCGCCGCGACTCAATAGTCTCATAGGAGGCGCACTTGCATGCCAGGCAGGACGCAATCACAACTTTCACTATGGTCCGCAGAAGAGCATAGAGCTATATAGCAAAGCCTATCGCTTCATTGCACATAGCGAATCCAAGAGCACTATGCCCAGTCTGTGCGCCAACCTTGGCGATGCATATATGCAGGCCAACGAGGTACCCAATGCTGCCAAGTGGTACAGACGAGCCTTGTTTCTCGTCGATTCACTCGAACTTCCCAAGAAGGAGAACGTGACATTGTACATGGGATTGGCCCAGATTTATCTCTCGCTGCACGACTTCCACACTGCCAAGCAATACTACGACGAGACGGAATATTACTTCGACACAATGTCGCCTGCCATGCAAGCCTACTATCTCAACAATCTTGGCAACTATTTCTACTATTCGCACAAATATAATGATGCTCTCAAGGTGTTTCTCCGACTCAAGCAGTTGCTGACAAAGAAGGAGATGGACAAGCAGTTTGATATGTATCTGTGCAAGATAAACCTTGCCGATGTATATCTCAATCTCAACCAACTCGACGAGGCTCAGAAGTATCTCGACGATGTTGAGCCGTTCTTTCGCCGCACTGGCGACCCCGTTGCCGCCTACTATTGCAACACCATACGCATCGGCATTGCCGAACGACGCGGCGACAACGCCACTGTGCAACGTGTGATTGCCGAGGAAAAGAGAGACAAGAGGGCTGAAGTGCCTTACAACTTGGTGGACATACGCGACAAATATATGTGCAGCCATTATGAGAAGACGGGCGACTATCGTAAGGCTTATGCCTTGTTGGAACGCAATATCAGCTACAACGACTCGTTGGAACACAATCGTTCAAACATGCGTTCGGCTGAAATTATGGCTCGTTTCACTGCCGACACGCTCAAACTGCACCACGACTTGGCGCTTGAGCATAAGAATGCCGTCATACAGCAGGCCAATCAGAAGACCACATTGGCTGTGGCTGTGGCTGCCGTGTTGCTGATGATATTCATCTCATGGCTCTTCTACACACGCAAGAAGCAGATGCAAGACCAGATGAAGGTGATGAATCTGAAGCTCGACATCATACGCAATCGTATATCGCCGCACTTCATGTTCAACGTGCTCAACAACAAGATACTGAAGTCGGAGGAGAAGGAGGCATCCGAACTAATGGAGCTTGCTCGCCTCATACGCACCAATCTCGACATGTCGAGCATGCCGAGCGTGTCGCTCATCGATGAGATAGCTTTCGTTAGGCAGTATATCAATGTGGAGACCTATCTGCTGGGCGACGACTTTGAGTTTGCCGTCAACATCAGTGACGACGTAGACACAGCCAATACCAAGATACCGGCGATGTTTATACAGATACTCACCGAGAACTCCATTGTGCATGGACTCAAGGCTCTTGACGGTCACAAGAGTCTGCATATAGACATAAGACGCGACACTAATGACGACACCATTATTGATGTCACCGATAACGGACCTGGATTCAACGCCCGACGAGCGCTGAAGAAAGGCACTGGACTGAACATTATCTCGCAGACTGTGGCTTTGATAAACGAACACAATAAACTGAAAATGCGGTTTGAAATAAACAATCGCATGGACGAAATGGGCAACATCATCGGATGCAAGTCAACGCTGCGTGTGCCCAAGAACTTAACTATTTAATAAAAACAAATCGACTATTATGATGAAGATTATTATTGTCGACGATGACAAGAGGGCTATGAAGGCTCTTGCCGACAAACTGAATGTCTATGACGGAGCCGACCTTGTAGGCACCGCATACAATGGTCTCGACGGACTCAATCTGTTCGCCGAGACTCGTCCCGACCTTATGTTTCTCGACATCGAGTTGCCCGACATCTCGGGCATCGAGTTTCTGGAGCGCATAGATGGTATTGGCGACGGACGTTGTCGTGTGGTGATGTACACGGCGCATGGCAGATATATGCTAACGGCGTTTCGCAACAAGGCTTTCGACTATCTCATGAAGCCTATCGACGACAACGAGTTGCATGGCATTCTTCGCCGTGCTTGCATCGACCGCCGTCCTAATATGCCGCCAACTCGTGTGGCTCCTCATCCTGATGTCACGGATATTGAGGTGCTCGACTCGGATAATGAATATATGGATGAGCAAGACGACGCTATGGATGCGCTCTACAACGAAGGCATTGCCAAGCGCACCGACGGCAAGTTTCTGGTATACACCAACAACATGGACTTCCGTCTGATTGACATCCGCGATGTTGGTGTGTTCACTTATAGTCACGAACTGCGCATCTGGGAGCTTACCATTGCCGACAAACATGAGCCGATACGCTTAAAACGCAATGTCAATAGTGATATGATTCTGGCTATCAGCGACTCGTTTGTGCGCATCAGCCAGAAACACATTATTAATATAGGCTACTTGATTGAGGTGGCTGACAATACGTGTCACTTCTATCCACCGTTTGAAAAACTGGAGGATGTGAAGGTTGGTAGGTTCTATAGACGCAAATTAATAGATAGATTCAGCAGCTTCTAAGACATCAATCAACGAAATAATTCTTTGATTGTATTTCTTACTCGCTCAGCCGACGTATACATTAGTGTGCCTTCGTCGGCATCCTTTGCCCCCATATACACGTCTGGATTGATATACTGCATGCCACTCTTCACTGGTACACGTGCCGAGAAGTGGAATTCGCTGACCCCCGTCAGTTCATGTATGCGGCGTATATTGTCCTCGTTCACTCCACATCCAGCAAGGATGCGAATGCGTCCGTCGGCAATGCGGTTGAGTTCGGCGAGCAATGGAGCACCCTCAAGAGCCGTTGGCTGCTGTCCCGAAGTCAGCACACGGTCGATGCCGAGATCGATGAGTTGCTGTAGTGCGGTGTGTGGGTCGCGTACACGGTCAAAAGCACGGTGGAAGGTCACCGACATTCCGTGTGCAGTCTCCACCAAATAGCGGTTGGCTTCCATGTCGAGTGTTCCGTCGGCACACAGACAACCTATCACTACACCATCCACACCCAGATTGCGACACATCTTGATGTCCTCCTCCATGCGCTTCACCTCAAGCGGAGTGTAGAGGAAGTCGCCGCCACGTGGACGTATTATCACATGCAGACGTGTTGTGTTGAGTACACGACGCGCCACCTTTATCTCGCCATACGATGGAGTGGTGCCACCCTCGGGTATGCCAGCACATAGTTCTACGCGGTCGGCACCGCCCTCTTGGGCAGCGAGACAACTCTCTACACCATTGGCGCAAACTTCAAATTTGAAATTAGGAATCATAATAAGATAAAATGAAGGATTAGGATAAGAAACAACAACATCAACAACAAATCAACAACATTTTTTTGCCGTGCCAATTCGGCACGGCTGAGATTACCAATGTTTTCTTTGGAATCTTGTTTTGCAAAGTCGCGCCAGTTGGCGTGGCGTACATTCTTTTAAATGTTGTTGATTTATTGTTGATGTTGTTGTATGGTTTTTATTATTTGTTGTATTCCGTATTACAGACCACACGACTTGATGACCATTTCCGTCGCCCCCGTGTGCTCCTCAACCACCTTTCCAGCCGCGTTTCCGAGTTCTTCCACGAGTGCAGGCGAGTCAATCAGTCGGTCCATCTGTGCCGCAAAGTCCTCATACGAGCCAATCTCGATGCCGCCCTTAGAGTGCAGCAGCCACTGAGCCTCCTGAAAGTGCTTGTTGTTGGGACCGAAGAAAACCGGCATGCGCCATACAGCAGCCTCCAGCACATTGTGGATGCCCACACCAAATCCACCGCCCACATAAGCCACATCGCCATAGTTGTATATCGACGATAGCAGACCGAAGCAGTCGATGATAAGACAGTCGGCATTGGCAGCCTCCTCGGGAGTAGTCTGAGTATATCGCACAGCCTTGCGCTGCAACTTAGACAGAATCTGCTCCAGATGCTCAGGACTTATGACATGCGGTGCTATGATAAGTCGCCAGTCGGGATGCTCGTTGAAGTAGCGTATGAAGATGTCCTCATCAGGTCCCCACGACGAGCCAGCCACAAACGTCTTTATCGGCTGTTTGTCGGCATCATGCTGTGTAGAGCCATATCTGAAAGCGTCCACTATAGGCAGTTGCTTGGCAGCGTCGCGTATCTGCAACACACGGTCGAAGCGCGTGTCGCCCACCACCTCCGAGCAGTCGATGCCGATGCCATGCAACAGTTGGCGGCTCTCCTCGTTCTGCACGAAGAACTTGGTGACACATCTCAGCACCTTGCCATACTGCTTGCCATAGCTACGGAAGAATATTTGGTTCTTGCGGAATATGCACGACACGCTGTATACTGGCACTCCACGATGCTGTAGTATGTGGAAATAGTTGTACCAGAACTCATACTTGATGAAGAAAGCCATCACCGGACGCACGGCACGCAGAAAGCGTCGCGAGTTGCGAATGGTGTCAAGCGGCAGATAGCACACAATGTCGGCTCCCTTGTAGTCCTTGCGCACCTCATAACCAGAGGGCGAAAAGAAGGTGAGCAGAATCTTGTACTCTGGGTGCAGTTCGCGCAGACGCTCCATTAGTGGGCGACCCTGCTCAAACTCGCCGAGCGATGCAGCATGAAACCACACATACTTGGCGTCATGGTCCACCTTCTCGCGCAGCAGCTTGATGGTCTGCCGTTCGCCTCGCCACATCTTGCGCACCTTGTCGTTGAACAGGCTCGCAATGGCAACGCCGATTAGGTACAGGTAAATAGCAATGTTATACATAAAAAGTCGTTTATTATCCCAGTACTTCAATCGCCTTGCGCAGGCGCTTCAGTGTCTCTTCCTTGCCGAGGAAAGCCGAGATGTCGAACATACCCGGACCCTTGCCAATGCCGACAAGTGCGAGGCGGAAGGCGTTCATCACGTCGCCGAGCTTATAGCCCTTGTCCTCCACCCACTTCATCACTACAGGCTCCTGACCCTCGATAGAGAAGTCGTCGATAGCCTCCAGCACGTCAGCGAGTTCGCCCATCACCTTGGCAGAGTCTTCCTTCCAGCGCTTCTTGACTGTCTTGGCATCGTATTCTGTCGGTGCGATGAAGAAGAATGAGCACAGAGGCCACAACTCCTTGACGAATGTCACGCGATCCTTCATCATTGCCACCACCTGAGTGATGCGCTCCATTGTCTCGTCTACGCCATTGTTGGCAACGATTGGGGCAAAGAGGTTGGCTATCTCCTCGTTCGACTTGCGCAGTATATACTCGTGGTTGAACCACATGCCCTTCTGGAAGTCGAAGCGTGCGCCAGCCTTAGAGCACTTGTGGATGTCAAACAGGTTGACCAGCTCGTCGAGTGTGAACAGCTCCTGCTCAGTGCCAGGGTTCCATCCCAGCAGAGCCAGGAAGTTAACCACTGCCTCTGGGAAGTAGCCACTCTCGCGATAGCCCGAAGAAACGTCGCCAGTCTTAGGATCGTGCCACTCAAGTGGGAACACTGGGAATCCCAGACGGTCGCCGTCGCGCTTAGACAACTTGCCCTTGCCCTCTGGCTTCAGCAGCAGTGGCAGGTGGGCGAATGTCGGCATGGTGTCCTCCCATCCGAATGCGCGATACAGCAGCACGTGCAGCGGAGCGCTCGGCAGCCACTCCTCGCCACGAATCACGTGTGTAATCTCCATGAGGTGGTCGTCCACGATGTTAGCCAAGTGGTATGTAGGCAGCTCGTCGGCGCTCTTGTATAGCACCTTGTCGTCGAGGATGTCGCTCTTAATCTTCACGTCGCCGCGAATCATGTCGTCCACATGCACCTCGATGCCCGGCTCCACCTTGAATCTCACCACATACTGCTCGCCGTCGGCTATGCGGCGCTCCACCTCCTCCTTAGGGAGAGTGAGCGAGTTGGTCATCTGCAGGCGTGTATGTGCGTCATACTGGAAGTTCTGAATCTCGGCACGCTTAGCCTCAAGCTGCTCTGGTGTGTCAAAGGCGATGTATGCCTTGTCGTCAGCCAGCAGCTGCTCTACATACTTCTTGTATATAGCTCGGCGCTCGCTCTGGCGATAAGGTCCGTGGTTGCCACCGAAGCTGACACCCTCGTCAAACTTGATGCCCAGCCAACGGAACGACTCGATGATGTAGTCCTCGGCTCCCGGCACAAAGCGGTTGGAGTCGGTGTCCTCGATGCGGAATACGAAGTCGCCGCCATGCTGACGTGCGAAAAGATAGTTATACAATGCTGTACGCACACCACCGATGTGCAATGGTCCTGTTGGACTTGGTGCGAAACGCACTCTTACTCTTCTATCTGACATATTTAGTATGTTATATTATTTTATTTTAATTTCATACATTATTAATCAACATGCAAAGATACAATAAATAATCGAAAAAGGCTATTAGTATAGGGAAAATCATTTTTTGCACAACAAAGCTATTGATATTCAAGGAAGTTTTAATAAATTTGCATCATTATATATGTGTTTATTATTAATATAATGTATTAGATTCAATAATATGTACAGATTTGACAACAGCAACAACCGATTCTGGCGCAATCTGCTTAGCCGCATTACGCTGGTGCTAATCACGGTGTCGGTCATCGTGTGGGTGCTGCCGCGCAACGAGAGCCAGCGCTTCAAGTATGACGTAGGCAAGCCGTGGATGTATGGATCGTTCATAGCCAAGTTCGACTTCCCCATCTACAAGACCGACGAGACCATCAAGGCGCAAGAAGACTCGCTGCTTGAGACCTATCAACCCTACTACAACTACGACAAGACGGTGGAGAACAAGCAGATTGAGAAGTTCAAGAACGACTATCATAATGGCATCCCCGGACTGCCCGATGGCTACATGTCCATCATCACGCAGCGCATGCACAAGCTCTATCAGGCTGGCATCATGGACACGCCAGAGTATAACGAGATATTCCGCGACTCCACTACGATGGTGCGTCTGGTGATAGGCAACAATGCGCAGAGCGTGTCGCTCGGCAATTTCTATTCCACACTCTCTGCCTACGAGCAGCTGTTCCTGGACGAGCGCATCGCCGAGCAACGCCCCATATTGCAGCGTTGCAATCTCAACAACTACATTGAGCCAAACCTAATATATGACAAGGAGCGCTCAGAAACCGAGCGCAACGACCTCCTCTCGTCTATTCCGCCGGCAAGTGGCATGGTGATGAGTGGTCAGAAGGTGATAGACCGTGGCGACATCGTCGACGAATACACCTATCGTGTGCTCAATTCGTTTGAGCGCGAGATAAAACGACGCTCTGCCACACAGAACGAAATCACCGACACCGTCATCGGACAGATTATCTTTGTGACGCTGATGGTGGCGCTCTTCACGCTCTATCTGGCGCTCTTCCGCCGCGAGTATTTCAACAAGCCGCGCTCCATCGCCATGCTCTACGCGCTCATCACGCTCTTCCCTGTGATAGTTGCTATGATGATGCGCCACAACTTCATGAGTGTCTACATCGTTCCCTTTGCGATGGCACCCATCTTTGTGCGTGTGTTCATGGATTCGCGCACAGCCTTCGTGTCGCATGTCACGATGATTCTCATCTGCACCACAGCCGTCAGATATCAGTATGAGTTCATCATCATACAGATAGTGGCAGGACTCATTGCCATCTATTCGCTGCGCGAGTTGACACGTCGTGCTCAGGTGTTCAAGACGGGCATCCTCGTGGCTATGGGCAGTGCGCTGGTATATTTTGCCATGCAGATGATGCAAGACAACGACTTCACGCTGATGGACCACGATATGTACTATCACTTCGTTGTCAACGGCGTGTTCCTGCTCTTGTCTTATCCTCTGATGTACATCATCGAGAAGACTTTTGGATTTGTGTCGAGCGTCACACTCTTTGAGTTGTCCAACACCAATCATGGCATTCTGCGCAATCTCTCGGAGGTGGCTCCAGGCACCTTCCAGCATTCCATCACCGTGGGCAACCTTGCGGCTGAGATAGCCAACAAGATTGGAGCCAACTCGCTGCTTGTCCGCACGGGTGCCTTGTATCATGACATAGGCAAGATGACCGACCCCGTATTCTTCACCGAGAATCAGGCTGGTGTCAATCCGCACGACAACATGCCTTATAAGGAGAGCGCCCGCATCATCATCAATCATGTGACGGAGGGCGTGAAGATAGCCGAGCGCGAGAATCTGCCTGCTATAATACGCGACTTCATCGTGACTCATCATGGCATGGGCATCACCAAGTATTTCTACATCAAGTATCAGAACGAGCATCCTGACGAGGAGGTTGACCCGGCACCATTCCAGTATCCTGGTCCCAACCCATTCACTCGTGAGCAAGCCATCCTCATGATAGCCGACGGAGTGGAGGCAGCGTCGCGTTCGCTGTCAGAATACACCGAGGAGAGCATCTCCGACCTTGTCAATCGTATCATCGATGGCGATGTGGCTGACGGCTATTTCAAGGAGTGTCCCATCACGTTCCGCGACATCGCCCTTGCCAAGCTCGTGCTCATTGAGCGATTGAAATCAATATATCACACACGAATATCATATCCCGAGGCAAAGAAGCCGTAAAGGAGAATCTATAGGAGGTACGGTTTGTAGAGTTAGAAGACCGTACCTCCTATATAATTAGTTTTTTCTTTTTTTATCTGCAATACTGCAATTCTTCTTGAAATATCTGCCTAACCATTTGGTATACATGTTGTTATAGAATTGCAGTAGACTCGTCACCAACTGCAATAATCATACATCAACTGCAAGTCCCGAAGGGACTTGCACCTTTATCCAACTGTAATACGTAACTTTGTACCACCAACTTTTATCACGTCCTTGTACGATTAGTACTAAGCCCTTGTACGCCCACTACTAAGCCCAGTTACAAACAGTACAAAGCCCTTGTACGAGTTGTACAACGCCCTTGTACGATTGTTACGAAGCCGTTTGTACAACTCCCAACTGTGTCAGCTGTCACCCCACCACCTGTTCTTATGTCTAACCCCCTAATCCCCTCATGTTCTCATGTTCCAGAATTGCAGTTATTGCAGTAGCAAATCCCCATCTGCAAGCAATCTGCAATCCTTGCAACATATTGTCACACAGTATGTTGCAAGGCTAAAATCGTAAGAATTGCAGTATTGCAGATAAAAAACAAAAAAAGCTTTTATGGTGAATAGCATTGTCCAATATCCTCCCTACATATTTCCCTTTTCCTCTTTACAAATTAGCCAAATCCTTTGTTTATGGGCATTCTCCGTCTATTTTGTCCATTTTGTTTTGCCATTTGTCCAATATGTGACGCTTGATTTTTGTCATTAAGTGTAATTTTGCAACCGAACAAAATATCAACCGTTTCAAGTCTTCAATCTAACAGGGCAACTAACAGTAGACATTTACCGCAACAGTAGACATTTATTAAAAGGAAAGAATTAAAAACCATATTTACCTAAACGTTTTCAACATGAACCAAACAAAAGGAAACAAAACCGTTGGGCGCTTCTCGCTGCTGCTCGCTGGAATGCTTGCCGCGTCAAGCTTGTCGGCTCAGGCTCAGAACCGCGTTGTAAAGGGCAGCGTAGTAGATGCCAATAACCACGAACCTCTTATGGGTGCCACTATCATGCTCGATGGCGGCAAGACGGGCGCCGTGACCGATATCGACGGCAACTTCACTATTAATGTTCCCGAAGGAACTAAACAAATCTCTGTATCATATATAGGATATGTAGCCAAGACCGTAAAACTGTATAACGGTGTGATGAACATACAACTCGACTCCAACGACCGTCAGATTGGCGAGGTTGTTGTGGTGGGTTATGGTACAACACGCAAGAGCGACCTCACGGGTTCGGTGTCTACAGTCAAGGCAAAGGACTTCAATAAAGGCTCTATTTCTTCGCCCGAACAGCTCATCAATGGTAAGGTGTCGGGTGTGCAGATTATGTCGAATTCGGGCTCTGCAACATCTGGTAGCACTATTCGCGTGCGTGGCGGCGCTTCGCTGAACGCCTCTAACGACCCATTGATAGTTGTCGACGGTGTGCCTTTGGAGCTTGGTGGCATCTCGGGAGCCGACAACTTCCTGAGCATGATCAATCCGCAGGACATCGAGTCGATGACCGTATTGAAGGATGCAGCCTCGACAGCTATCTATGGTTCGCGTGCATCTAACGGCGTTATCCTCATCACCACTAAGAAGGGCAGCGACGCCAAGCTCAACATACAGTTCTCGTCAACCAACACTATGCAGACCCGTGCTCAGATGGTGGACATATTGAGTGCCGACGAGTTTCGTTCGGTAATCAACGCCAATGGTACCGACGCTCAGAAGGCTCTGCTTGGCAATGCCTCTACCAACTGGTATGACGAGGTATATCGCACATCATTATCAACCGACAACAACCTTTCGCTCTCAGGCAATATTGTTAAAGGTCTGCCTTTCCGTGCATCCGTAGGTTATGCCAATCAGAATGGTATCATTCGCGGCGACAAGTCGGAGCGTTTCACAGGTAGTCTTGTGCTCAATCCGAGCTTCTTCAACGACCACCTCAAGCTCACGCTCAACGCCAAAGGTTCGCTCACCAAGAACTCATTCTACAACGGCAACGCCATTTGGGCAGCCGCTACATTCAATCCCACATTGCCCGTCTACTCTGGTTCGGACAAGTTGGGAGGCTACACCGAGTCGCTCGACGCCAGCGGCAATCCTATCAACACATCGGCAGGACAGCGCAACCCACGCGGACTCGTCGACATGTATGATGCAGGCAGCGACGTGAAGCGATTCATAGGCAACTTTGATGTTGACTACAAACTCCACTTCTTCCCCGATGTAAAACTCCACGCAACAGTAGGCACCGATGTAGCCGAGGGCAAGGGGCACACCCGCATTCCCGACTATGCAGCATCCAACTACTTCGATGGTGGCTACGATTATAACTATGGTCCGCAGAAGAAGATGAACAATCTGCTCACCGTATATGCCAACTACGGCCACTACTTCGAGGAGGCTAAGAGCAATGTCGACGCAACCATCGGTTACGACTACCAGTACTGGAAGTCGACACAGCCCGAGACCATAGAATATAACATGGCAGGCTCGCAGCTCAAGACCCACAAGGCAGAGGACTATCGCCACACATTGCTCTCTTACTACGGTCGTGTCAACTATTCGTTTGACGGACGCTATCTCCTCACAGCCACTATGCGTCGCGACGGTAGCTCGCGCTTCGGCAGCGACTATCGCTGGGGTACATTCCCATCAGTAGGCTTGGGCTGGACCGTCAGCAACGAGAAGTTCCTCAAGGACAACAAGGTGCTGAGCAACCTCAAGCTCCGTGCATCATACGGTGTGACTGGTCAGCAGGAGGTAGGCGGCAACTACAACTATCTGCCCGTTTACACCTACAGCGCTTCGGGAGCCGAGGCTTACGTCAACGGCACATGGATTAACACCTATCGACCAGAGGCTTACGTGTCAAACCTCAAGTGGGAGACCACCGACTCATGGAACGTAGGTTTCGACTTCGGATTCTTGAAGAATCGCATCTCAGGCTCGTTCGACTTCTACACCCGCAAGACCAAGGACCTCATAGCAACCGTTCCGGCAGCGGCAGGCACACAGTTTGGCAAGACCATCACTACCAATGTGGGCAACGTAGACAGCCACGGTATCGAGGTGACACTCAATGCTACACCGGTGCAGACCAAGGACTGGGAATGGAACCTCTCATACAACTTCACATGGCAGAAGATGACGGTGAAGAACCTCTCATTGGTGAAGAGCGACAGCGAGACCAACATGATTGTAGGTCCGACGGTGAAGGACCAGAACCAGATTCAGGTGCTCACCGAGGGTTATACACCCAACATGTTCTACGTCTACCACCAGCTCTACGACCGCAACGGCAAACCTATCGAGGGAGCCTATGCCGACGTAAATCACGATGGCGTAATCAACGAGTCGGACCGCTATCGCTACCACTCGCCGATGCCCGACTATATCATGGGATTGTCAACCTCGCTCCGCTACAAGCAGCTCACACTCGGCATGAGTTTCCGTGCCAACATAGGCAACTACGTATACAACGCAACGGCTATGAACACCGGAGCTTGGGAGCTTGAGACATGGGCAGACGGACTACAGCTCAACAATCTCAACCGCAGCTATATGAAGACCGGATTCAAGACACGCCAGTATCTGTCGGACTATTATGTAGAGAACGCCTCGTTCTTGAAACTCGACAACATCAACCTGAGCTACAACTTCGGTAAGGTGTCTAAGTGGTGCTCACTGTCGCTCTCGGCTATGGTGCAGAACGTGTTCTGCATAACCAACTATTCGGGTGCCGACCCAGAAGTGCCAAACGGAGTGGACAGCAGCTTCTATCCACGTCCAAGAACCTACTCGCTGAGCCTGGGACTGACGTTCTAAGATGTAATGTAGTAAACTAAATAAGCAATACTAATGTAGAAGGTGCGGCATCACGTGCCGTACCACTACATTAGTAGAAAAAACCTCAGATTAAAAACCGACAAAACAATGAACAAATATATCCTCGGTTGCATCGCTGCAGCGGCTCTCACCCTTAACACCGCCTGCACCGACGACCTCAACCAATATCCACACAACGAGACCACATCTGAGCAGGTGTACACCAACGTGCAGAATTATGAGGCTGTGCTTGGCAAGATATATGCCTCGATGACAGCCACTGGACAGGAAAGCTCTGGTACAGACTATTCTTCAAACCACGGCGAGAACTACATGCGTATGTTCATCAACCTTCAGGAAGGACCAACCGACGAGATGGCATATACGTGGCTTACGGGCGACGATATGACCAACATCTCCTTCATGAAGTGGGATGCCAACGACACTTGGGTGTCGGACATGTACTATCGCATATATTACAACATCACGCTGTGCAACGAATTTTTGCGCAACTGTTCCGACTCCAAGATTTCTTCGTTCTCGGATGCCGATCAGCAGAAGTTGCGCCGCTATAAGGCAGAAGCACGTTTTATGCGTGCTCTATTCTACTATCATGCTCTCGACCTCTACCGCAACATACCATTTGTGACAGAGAACGACCCTATCGGCACATACGTTCCGCCACGCTACACTCCGCAGCAGACATTCGAGTATATAGAGTCTGAACTGAAGGAATGTGTAGAAAATATGGCATCTAAGGCTGACTGTCCTTATGGCGAGGCATCTAAGGGTGCTGCCTACACATTGCTGGCAAAGCTATATCTCAATGCCGAGACTTATATCGGCACAGCCAAGTATACAGAGTGTATCGATGCTTGCAACAATGTCATCGCTCAGGGCTACTCGCTCAATAGCGACTATGCACAACTCTTCAATGCCGATAACGACAAGCGCACCAACGAGATTATCTTTGCCTTGCCGCAAGACCCAGAACACTTGCTGACATACGGTTCGACAACATATCTCATCTGTGGTTCGGCAAGTAGCACATCCACAGCACAGAATGCAGCCGACCTTGGTGTGGCTTCGCCTTGGGGCAACTTCCGTTCGCGTGGCAACTTGACATCCAAGTTTGCCGATGGCGACAAGGACCACCGCTATATGTTCTTCACCGACGGACAGCAGCAGTATATCTCGGACTTCACCAATCAGCAGGACGGCTATCTCTTCACCAAGTGGACCAACCTCAAGGACAATGGCGAGACAGCATCTAACACAGCCTCGTATGGTGCAGCCACCGACTTCCCGCTGTTCCGTTTGGCAGACGTATATCTGATGTATGCCGAGGCAGTGGTGCGTGGTGGCAATGGTGGCAGCCGTGAGCAGGCTCTTGGCTATATCAACGATTTGCGCAAGCGTGCATACGGTGACGAGAGTGGCAACATCAAGGAGAGCCAGCTCAACAAGGAGTTTATCATCGACGAGCGTGCTCGAGAGTTATACATGGAGGGCTATCGTCGCACCGACCTCATCCGCTTCGGCGAGTTCACCACCTCTTCTTATGTATGGGAATGGAAGGGTGGAACCAAGGACGGTATGGCTGTAGACAATAAGTATAACTACTATCCAATTCCATCGACCGACCTTACAGCCAATCCTAATTTGAAGAACGAAGGGTATTAAATAAAAAAGAAGTCCCACCTCCAGCCCCTCCCTATGGGGAGGGGAGAGGTATGGCGCTGCAAACGTTTACATAATCTAAGTCAATTTTATTAATTATGAATAAGATATTCAATCAAATATTTCTATATCTTTGTGTTGCGTTGTTTTGCGCAAGTTGCGACAACGATGGCGACACAATCTATGTTGACGGAATGGCTCCGTCGGAACTCATAAGCACAACATCCGAGGTGAAGCTCGACATCAGTCAGCGAGCCAAGGTGGTGATGCAACTTGCATGGAAGAATCCGACACTGCTCTCAAGCGACGAGAACAACCCAGTGCCAGACAATATGCTGAAAACCTATGTTGAGGCTTCTGCCTCTGAAGACTTCTCAGGAGCAGCATCCACTGCTGTGACATCGCTCTCCAAAGCCTATACAGGCACCGAGCTTAACACACTTGCCAAGACTCTCGGTTTGCCCGTGAACGTGGCAGGACAGCTCTACTTCCGCATCAAGTCGATGCAGGGCGACAATATGGAGCCACATTATAGCAATGTATGTCGTGTGACGGTCACACCATACTTTGTGGACATGACTAAGCTTGCGGTGCTCGCTTCGAACAAGACCGACACTATCGCCTATCTGCACTCGCCCGAAGCAGACGGAGTATACACCGGCTACATGAACGCAACGCCTTGGCTCAACTGCTGGTTCTATGAATATTCAGGCGACACATGGGGCAACTATGGTGTTGATGGTCATGCCTTCGAGATCTCAAGTGCAAGCGATGCTTGGAACTGCTGGTTTGCTGATGGAACAGGAGCGTGGTTTGTGAAGGTTGACACCAAGGAGATGGAATGGAGCGCAACGCTGCTCTCACAGATTCGTGCCAACGGCAACGACATGACCTACTATGGCAAGCGTCAGCAGTGGGGCTACTACATCACCACTACAGCCGACAACGAGAAAGTGACAATCGACGCTGATGCCAAGGAGTATAACAAGACTACACGCACCGACTATGCCGAAGAGAAGACGCTGCACTTTGCCGCAGCCGATGGCAAACTGTCGCAGGCTTCAGCCGCTACTGGCATCAACATAGCCAAGGCTGGCACATATACAGTGATTGTGGCTGCCGATGGCAACGGATATCTGACATATTCGGTGGTTGAGGGTAAGGTGGACTTCACCGCCTCAGATGAGCCAGAGGCCAAATATCCGGCTGAACTCTACATGGTGAACAAGGACGACATCTCTGTAGACCTCGCTCATCTGGCTAAGACAGGCGACACAACCTATAGCGGCACATATACTCTGACAGCCAACTGGGAGAACTTCAAGATTGTAGACCGCGAGAACTCTGTGATATATGGTTCAGACCCGAGCGACCTCTATACACTCTCGTCGGATGCCGGAGCATGGAACATCTGGTTTGACGATGGAGCCAAGGAGGGCGAAACAGTGACCGTAACAGTCGACTTGAAGACATTGAAATGGAGCTACAGCGTAGCAAAATAATAATTAAAAAGAACAATAATAAATATGAAGAAATCATTCCTTAGACCGCTTCTACTCGCTGCTCTTGCGTTTGTTACGCTCTCTTCGTGCAGCGACGACAACAATACAATTTCACAGAAAGAACATACATACGACATGACTGGTTTTGCCAAGGGTGCCGACGTGAGCTGGCTCACACAGATGGAGGCTTCGGGCAAGAAGTTCTACAATGCCAAAGGTTCGGAACAAGACTGCATGACACTGTTGCGCGACCTCGGTGTCAACTCTATTCGTCTACGTGTATGGGTGGACCCAGCCGACGGATGGTGCAACAAGAATGACGTGCTCATTAAGGCATGGCGTGCCAAGAGCCTTGGCGAGCGCATCATGATAGACTTCCACTACTCCGACTCATGGGCTGACCCTAGCAAGCAGCCGATTCCTGCTGCATGGAACGACTATAAGGACGACCTTGAGAAGATGAAGACAGCTGTGGCTGATCATACCAAGGATGTGCTGAATTATCTAAAGGACAATGGTGTCGACGTGGAGTGGATTCAGATAGGCAACGAGACACGTGTGGGCATGTTGTGGCCGCTTGGTCTTGTGAGCAACGACAAGTTTGATAATTATGCTGCCCTCAACAATGCGGGATATGATGCAGCCAAGTCGGTTTATCCCGACGCTCAGTGCATCATCCATATCGACAAGGGCAATGAACTTGGTGGTTTCACATGGATGTTTGACGGACTGAAGGCTGCTGGAGCCAAGTGGGATGTCATCGGCATGTCGCTCTATCCAGAGGACAACGACTGGCAGAAGACTACCGACGACTGTCTTGCCAACATCTCTACGCTTGCATCACGATACAACTGCAAGGTGATGGTGTGCGAGATTGGTATGCCGTGGGACTCGGACAATGCTAATGCAATGATGAAAAAGATGGTGGAAGGATGCAAGGCAAAGGCAGAATGCTTGGGCATCTTCTACTGGGAACCAGAATGCTATGGAGGATGGAACGACTATAACAAGGGAGCGTTTGACTCTAATGGCAAACCGACAGGGGCGTTGGAGGCTTTCAAGAATTGAAAGTTGAGAATTATAATCAATGCTTAATATATAATATACATTTAATATATAATCAATGAATCGTCTGTATACATTAACATCTAATATCCTCAACAGTAAATCGCTCCCTTCCCTATGGGGGAGGGGGTTGGGGGTGGGCTTTTGCGCCTTATTCATGTCAGCATCTCTCTCTGCTTCTGCACAGCGCACCACTCTTAACCTAAAGACGTGGCAGTTCTCGCGTGACAGTATCAGCTACAAGCCTGTCAATATTCCACACGACTGGGCTATCAACGGACCATTCGACAAGAAATGGGACTTGCAGTATGTGGCTATTGTGCAGAATGGCGAGACCGAGAAGACCGAGAAGTCGGGTCGTTCGGGCGCTCTGCCGTGGATTGGACGTGGTTTTTATAAGACTACTGTCAGTCTGAAGAAGTTGCCTAAGACTGCCATCCTGGAGTTTGACGGAGCTATGGCAGACCCTCATGTGTATATCAACGGTAAACTGGCGGGTCATTGGGCTTATGGATATAATGCCTTCCGTGTTGACGCTGCGCCCTATCTGAAGAAGGGCAAGAACGAGATAAGCGTCAGTCTGAACAATCGCGAGGAGAGTTCGAGATGGTATCCAGGCGGCGGACTCTATCGCCCCGTGCAGCTTGTCACCAATGCCGACGCTGCAAGCATCAATCCTTGGGGCAGCTACTTCCGCACAGAGTCGATAGCCAATGGCAAGGCTGAGGTGAGCATCTGCACCAATATAAACAATGTGGACAAGACGTTGTCTATCGAAAACCAGCTTGTTGACAACAAGGGCAAGGTGGTGGCGCAGTTCAAATACGGCGACTTTGACGCTCAGGGCAATGTCATCAAGACGCTGACCGTGGACAATGCGCAGTTGTGGTCGCCCGAATCGCCTTATCTCTACAAGCTCATTACACGTCTTTATCGCAACAATAAGCTCGTGGACCAGACCCAGCAGAAGGTGGGCATACGCACTGTGCGAGTGGCGCAATATGATGGTTTTCAGCTTAATGGCGTTACACGTAAGATAAAGGGAGTGTGTTTGCACCACGACTTGGGCCCACTTGGAGCCGCTGTCAACAAGGCTGCCCTAATACGTCAGATTCGCATGATGAAAGACATGGGCTGTGATGCTATCCGCACGGCGCACAACATGCCGTCGACATGGCAGATGGAGGTGTGCGACTCAATGGGTATGATGGTGATGGCTGAGAGCTTCGACATGTGGATTTATCCTAAATGCAAGAACGGATATGCCCTCAACTTCAAGCAGTGGGCTGACAAGGATATAGAGAATCTGGTGCTCAACCACCGCAACCATCCCTCAATCGTGATGTGGAGCATTGGCAACGAGATACCAGAACAGTGGAGCAAGGAGGGTAGAGACATCTCAAAACACTTGCAGGACATCTGTCATAAGCTCGACCCAACACGCCCTGTGACACAGGGAATGGACCAGGCTGAGGCTGCGCTGAATTCGGGATTTGCCCAGGTGATGGACGTTCCGGGTTTCAATTATCGTGTGCATAAGTACGACAATAATATCAAGCAGTTGCCAAAGGGATTTCTCCTTGGTTCGGAGACAGCATCGACAGTAAGTTCACGCGGTGTGTATAAGTTCCCTGTTGAGGCTTCCAGCTCTAAGACCTATGTCGACGGACAGTGTTCGAGCTATGACGTGGAGTATTGTCCGTGGAGCAATCTGCCCGACGACGACTGGCAGATGCAGGACGACCGCGACTATACCATTGGCGAATTTGTGTGGACTGGCTACGACTATCTGGGCGAACCGTCGCCCTATGATGAGTATTGGCCGTCGCGTTCGAGCTATTTCGGCATCTGCGACCTTGCCGGATTGCCCAAGGACCGCTACTACTTGTATCGCTCTCATTGGCGCAAGGACGACGCAACGCTGCACGTATTGCCACATTGGACATTCCCAGGCAGAGAGGGTGAGACCACTCCAGTATATTGCTACACATCGTGGCCCTCGGCAGAGCTATTTGTCAATGGCAAGAGTCAGGGCAGAATAGTGAAGAATCCAAATACACGTCTCGACCGCTATCGTCTGCGTTGGAACAACGTGAAGTATGAGCCGGGTGAGATAAAGGTTGTGGCTTACGACTACAATGGCACTCCACGTGGTGAGAAGGTGATATGCACAGCGGGTGCTCCGGCTCGCATCGTGCTGAAAGCCGACCGCAACAGCATCTCGTCAAAGGGCGAGGACCTCTCATTTGTCACTGTCTCTGTAGTAGACAAGGACGGCAATCCGTGTCCTACGGCAACCAATAAGATGAAGTTTGAGGTTACTGGCGCTGCCAAGTTCCGTGCTGCCTGCAATGGTGATGCCACATCACTCGTGGCGTTCAATTCGACGGAAATGCCGTTGTTCAGCGGCGAACTCGTTGTGGTGGTGGAAGGAATGAAGAGTGGAAAGGCGATGGTGAAGGTGATGGCGGATGGACTGCCGGAGGCAACACTGCCTTTAAGCGTTGAATAATCAATAAATTAACGTAAAATTAACGGCCTAATTAACGGATAATTAATCGGCATTAACGACTATATTATTTTCTTTGTCGTTAATTCCCGTTAATTATCCGTTAATTAGGCCGTTAATTATATCATTAATTAAGCCGTTAATTATTCGTTAATTAGGCCGTCATTAGAAGTTGATGTCCAGACCCACAGCAAATACATTATTGTTGCGTGTATAGTCCGAATTATACTTGATAGTCGAAGCACCGAGATTAACGTTCTCCGAAGTCTTCATGTGCTCATAGAAGGTGTGGAAGTAAGCCACATTGAGGTCCATCTTCTTGTTGAGATGAACTACGCCACCCACAGCAACAGTGTTAGAGCTAACCACGAACGACTTGTCCTCCATGTAGTCCTCAGTCAAACCATAGCTTGTGCGCTGCCAACCACCGCTGACAGTGAGCTTCTTGTTGAGGTCGTACTCAGCACCAGCAGTAACCTCGATAGTTCCGCGGTCGAGCTTCTCATGACGCTTCACCTTCACTCTATTGCCCTCATAGTCGTTGTAGAAGTGTGAGGTGGTAGACTTCTTGTCGTCAAACCAGTGGAAACCAACGTTGATGCGCAAGTCGTCGATAGGCTTGTAGCCAACACCGAGGGTGAGCAATGCTGGGATATCACCAACAACCTCCTTGTTCTGATCCTCGTCGTATTCGGCGATAAGCTCGTTGATGTTGTTCTTAGCCTCGTTGATTGACGGAGCGATAGCCTGAAGAGCCTGTACTGGAACGCCGTAAGCAGCGAGATTGGTAGCCACGTCGTTCAATTTGCTTACAGGGCTGATGACAGTTCCCTGGTTCTTAAGGCGCAAACGAGTCTTCAACTCATACTTGGCAGCAAAGTTCCAATGCTCTGTCTTATAGTCGACGCTGATGATAGGAGTGAAGCCTATGCC
The DNA here is from genome assembly GCA_934183355.1 of uncultured Prevotella sp. GTDB lineage: Bacteria > Bacteroidota > Bacteroidia > Bacteroidales > Bacteroidaceae > Prevotella. The sequence goes on along the minus strand of CAKPST010000006.1, from coordinate 7,895 downwards.
ACTCTGGTTGGTGTTAAGCTCGATGTCAGCACTTCTTGCGTCGTTCTTGTCGACAATCTGTGAGAGGGGCAACTTATTGCCGCCAGCACCAACAAAGGCTATATCGCGTACATATCCGTAGTAGTTACATGTGGCATATACACCGCGCAAGCCAAGAGATACAGCCAAATGATCGTTGACCTTGTAGGCAGCACCGAACGACAGACCGAAGTAATACTGACGACCGTGCATGTAGCTGTCGTATGAATACATGTAGCCACCTGCCTTGCCAGTTGCTGGATTAGGCACATTCTGGTTTACAGGCAAGATGCTATTCATATAAGGAGCGAGTGAGTTGCCAAGAAGTCCAATGTTAGCAACTACACGTTCAAACGATCCGAGACCGTTGTCGAATGTACACTTGCCACCGCCTCCGGTGAGTGCGAAGTTGCCCTGAAACGACCAGCGGCCCTTGTTATAAGCATATTGGAATGAAGGCACAATCGGAGCGAATGCTGTACCCTTGAATTCACGTGGTGTAGTGGGGTTCTTTGCGTTGTAATTGAACAGAGAGTAGTCGTTCTTAATCAGACGATCCTGATATGCAAGCTGCCAGTTGAGCGAAAGATGATGGCCGTCGCCCATGAATACGACACCTGCCGGGTTGTAGTAAACACCGTCGATACCTATTGAAGCCTCACGGCTCATCATGCGGTTGTATGCTACATTCTGGTTTGTGTTAGTGAGATAACCTCCTGCAAATGATGCACTGCTTGATGCAATCGCTGCTGTCAAGCAAGCCAATTTTAACTTATTCATCTTAATTACCTTTAAAAAATTGGTTGCAAAGGTAAATGAATTGTCCTGTTTTTCCATAACGGTGGAGGTTTATTTAAGCTCTCTTAACACTTAAACGCACTAAATCTGCACAAAACAATGGGTTTGTGCAGAATTTGTTAGTCGTCAACTGTCTTTACATATTGCTTATATTGCTTGCCGTAAGTGGGGAAATGAAGCACTCCGCTTGCAGGCAATTCATACTCTGTTACTTCAAAGTCAATCTCTGGCAAATTGTCGTCTTCGGGTCGGAATGGTATCTTCGACTTATGATAGCGTTCCACCTTAACCATAGCCACACCCTGACTGAGTATTCCTAGTTCTCGTGCGGCAGCATGCGAGAGGTCGATGATGCGTCCGCGTCCACGTGGACCGCGGTCGGTGACACGCACCACAACCCATTTGCCGTTGCTCTCGTTGGTCACTTTCAGTAGTGTGCCGAATGGATGTGTGCGATGTGCACATGTCAGACTGTCGTGATGTAGGCGCTCGCCGCTGCTTGTGCGTGCTCCGGTGGCGCGTTTGGAGTAAAAAGATGCCTTGCCCCTCTGCGACTGAGCGCTGACGGGAACGGCAACAAATAATGTTGATGCTATCGCTAAAAACAATTTAACTATCCTGTAATATTCCACTAACTAAATATATTCTAAAACAACAAGAGGGAACAGAAACCGCTACTGCGGTTCCTATTCCCCCATTCAAATTCTATTAAACAATACCTTGAGCCATCATTGCGTTGGCAACCTTCATAAATCCTGCGATGTTAGCGCCGCGAACATAGTCGATATAGCCGTCAGTCTGCTTGCCATACTTCACACACTGCTCGTGGATAGAGTGCATGATGTAGTGGAGCTTCTCGTCGACTTCCTTCTCGCTCCAGCTCAGACGCACTGAGTTTTGGGTCATTTCAAGACCTGAAGTAGCCACGCCACCAGCGTTGACTGCCTTTCCAGGAGCGAAGAGCTGCTTAGCAGCTACAAACTTGTCCACTGCCTCAGCGGTGCAACCCATGTTTGATACCTCGGCTACGCACTCTGGGTGCTGAGCGAGAATCATGTCAGCGTCGGCGCCGTTGAGCTCGTTCTGTGTGGCACATGTGAGGTAGATGTCAGCCTTAACCTCCCATGGCTTCTTGCCTGCTATGAACTTAGAGCCAGGGAACTCGTCCTCGTAAGGCTGGCAGATGTCGTTGCCAGAAGAGCGAAGTTCGAGCATATAGTCAATCTTGTCGCCTTCGATACCTGCCTCGTCGAGGATGTATCCGTCAGGACCAGATATTGTGATGACCTTAGCACCAAGTTCTGTAGCCTTCTTTGCAGCACCCCAAGCCACATTGCCGAAGCCAGAGATAGCCACTGTCTTGCCCTTAAGGCTCAAGCCGCGAGTTGCGAGCATCTGGTCGACGAAGTAGAGAGCGCCAAAACCAGTAGCCTCTGGACGTATACGTGAACCACCAAACTCAAGACCCTTGCCTGTGAGCACGCCCTGATACTGGTGGGTGAGTTTCTTATACATGCCGAAGAGATAGCCAATCTCGCGACCGCCAACGCCGATGTCACCTGCCGGGACGTCTTCGTCTGGTCCGATATGGCGATAAAGCTCGGTCATGAACGCCTGGCAGAAGCGCATAACTTCAGCGTCGCTGCGTCCACGTATAGAGAAGTCGGAACCGCCCTTGCCGCCACCCATAGGCAGTGTGGTAAGCGCGTTCTTGAAAGTCTGTTCGAATCCGAGGAACTTGAGGATAGAGAGGTTTACAGACGGATGGAAACGCAAGCCGCCCTTGTACGGACCGATAGCGCCGTTAAACTGTACGCGGTAGCCGATGTTAACGTGTACTTCGCCCTTGTCGTCTGTCCATGGCACGCGGAACGTGATGATACGCTCTGGCTCTACGAGACGCTCAATGAGCTTAGCCTTCTCAAACTCAGGGTGCTGATTGTATACGTCCTGGATAGAGATGAGGACTTCGCGTACTGCCTGCAAATACTCTGCTTCGCCTGGGTGCTTAGCCTCAAGGTCTTGCATTATTTTCTCAACGTTCATAGTAAAAGGTTTTTAGTTGTTTATATAGATTAACGTATTGTCATTAAGACATCGCAAATATAGCTTTTTTGCGTTTATCGACCAAATAAAAATCGTAGTTTTTCGCCTTTTTAATTTACTTTTAGAAACGTGTGCGATAACATATCTCAGTGTGTCACTTCATTGTGGCCACCTTGAGCACTGTCACATACGATATTGGTCGTCCGTCCTTCTGTGTCGATACGAGCAGTCGTGCCTCTCCGTTCTTGATACGGCGGTCGGCTTTTACGGTGGCTGTATAGCGCAGTCCCTCGCCGGGCATGATGTGTTCGATGCGCACACTCGGCGAAATATATATGCGTCGATTGCCATTTGCCTCGGTCACTGATGGTTCGAAGTTGTATATTGGGTTGGGTGTGTCGTTGTATATCTCGAATACCACCTTGCCCATTTCCTCAGCTGTGAGACATCCGTCGCCGTCAGTGTCTACAAATCGCACATGTTTTATAGTGAGCTTGTCGTTGGGAGTGCTGCTGGGGCTGCTTATTGACTCCACACGGCTGGCTTCCATCGACTTGGTTTCGGCTGTCGAAAAGTCAATACGGTCGTCGCCAGAGTTGCTGTTGTCCACCATTGTCGTTGGATCAATGTCGTAGCTCTGCTGCTGATATCTTTGCTGCTGCTTGTCAGCCGTGTTGCCCATGGCTGCTCCCACCATTGCTCCTCCAGCCATGCCTATGATGGTGCCGACATCGCTGCCACGTGCACCACCGGCAATGCCTCCTATTGCCGAACCGAGTATAGAGCCGAGCGAACTGCCTGCATAGGCTCCTGCTCCGGCTCCAGTGTTGCAGCTGCTAAGTAGCATTGCTGCACTCATTATTATTAAACCAACCTTTTTCATAAGCACATCCTTATTTGTGTGTCAGCTTTATTCCTTCGTCTCCTATTTCTATCAGTCGTCGTTTATATAGGTCTCCGATTGCTCGCTTATACACCTTCTTGCTCACTTGGAATCGTCTCTTTATGTCCTCAGCGTCGCTCTTGTCGCCCAGTTCGCACTTGCCACCATTGTCCTTGAGGTATTGCAGCAGCGTCTCCGAGAAGTCGAGTGTCTGCTGTCGTCCGGTGGGTTGCAGAGTCACATCTATCTTGCCATCTGGTCTAACAGTGTTGATATATCCCTTCACTCGGTCGCCAGTGTGCAGATAGCGGAACACTTGGTCGTCGTAAACAAGCCCTGGATAGCAGTTGTCTATTATCACTTTGAATCCCATGTCGGTCTTCTGCCACACCAGAAGGTCAACCTCCTGTCCATGATTATAGAAAGGATGTCGCTCGGCGAAATACCTCTCCACCTTGGCAGAAGCCACGATGCGATACGAATCCTCGTCGATATGCACATGTACGATGTAGCTTTCGCCCTTCTGCATGCGCATCTTCTGTTCGCGGAATGGGCAGAATATGTCCTTCATCAAGCCCCAGTTGAGGAACGCTCCATACTCGTTCACCCACGAAACCTCCAGATAAGCGAAGTCGCCCACCTTGCATAGAGGATGCTCTGTGGTGGCAACTGGGCGCTCTTCCTGGTCGAGATAGATGAAAACTTCGAGTTCGTCGCCCGGTTTGGTGCCCTCTGGTATATAACGTTTGGGTAGCAAAATCTCGCCCTCATCGCCTCCGTCGAGGTACATACCGAAGTCAACCTCCTTGACAACGGTCATCTTATTGTAGTCACCAAGTTTTATCATATATAATAGGTATTATTGTTTATCGTTATCTATGTCGTTTTCTGTATTGTTATCAATGTCCTTTTCTGCCTCTTCTTCCACTATTCGTCCGTCCTCGATATGTATAGTTCGGTCGGTGATAGATGCCAGATGCTCGTCGTGAGTAACGATGACGAATGTCTGACCGAACTTATCGCGCAGATCGAAGAACAACTGATGCAACTCAGCCTTATTCTTTGAGTCGAGCGAACCCGATGGTTCGTCGGCAAACACCACCGCTGGATTGTTCACCAAAGCACGTGCCACAGCCACACGTTGCTTCTCGCCACCCGACAACTCGGCTGGTTTGTGTGCTGCTCGGTCGGCAAGATTCATAAATTCCAGCAATTCCATAGCTCGTTGTTTGGCTTCTTTGGTGCCTTTGCCACTGATGTATGCCGGAATCATCACATTCTCCAGCGCCGTAAACTCAGGCAACAACTGATGAAACTGGAATACAAAACCGATGTTGCGGTTGCGAAAGTCGCTCAATTTCTTCTTGCTGAGGCTGCCCACGTCCACGCCGTCGATGCAGACAGAGCCACTATCGGCACTGTCGAGAGTTCCCATTATCTGTAGCAGAGTAGTCTTGCCGGCACCACTTGGGCCTACAATGCTCACCACCTCGCCCTTGGCAATATGCAGGTCGATGCCCTTGAGCACCTGAAGTGAGCCAAAACTCTTGGTTATATCCTTAATGTCTATCATAATCTTATATATATTATGTCTTGAGTCTTATATATATTATGTCTTATTTCTTCATCAAATTCTTCTTCATCCACTTTCTCAGCGACTCATACGCACTCAGATCCTCCGTATGTTGTGGCTGTGCAAATGTCATCTCTTCCATTGCGTCGCCATGCTGATCGGGGAATATTATCATGATGTTCTTGCCCGAGAAGTTGTTTTGTATCTCGTCGGGCAGACGTTCCAGGGCGTTCTTATACGACACCGTACCCTTACGTGCAGTCACCACGATAAACAGATGGTCGTCGGATATGCTTGCAGCAAGTCGTGGCATCTCTGACCAATGCAGCATCTTCGTGAACGACACACGTATGTTGCGGTGCTTGTTCTTGACATACTGCTCTATCAGTGGCAGCACATCCTCTCTGCCGAAGAACTCCGTGTGACACTCCATATTGGCTGCAAGGCGACACACACGCTCCAACCAGCGATAGAATCCTGGCTCAAACTGCGCTCTCGACGGCACTGCCACCTGCACGCGGCGTATTGTAGACAGCGGTTGGTTGAGTCGAGCCATCACTATCTGCGAGTTGAGTCCATTGAACAGACTCTGATGAAAGGCTCCCCAAAACTTCTGCGACACCTCTGGGTGCATGTGCATACCTATGAGCACATCCGTGGCACGATATTCCTTGAAGGCATGTCGTATGCCGTTGGCAATATTGGCTGCCACTCTCACCTGCGTCTGCATCGTCATGTCGGCGGCAGCGGCATAGCTTGCCATGCGGTCGAGCAGTTGCTGTCCTTGCTCCATATTGCGGTGCATGTCGTCGTCGTCATACACCACGTTCAGTCCTACGAGTCCCGTTGTGTTCTTCGGGTTGCGCATCATCATCGCCACATTCACCAGTCGCTGTGCATACTCAGGGTATTTCATAGGTATGAGTATCTTCTCGTCGTTGGCATGCTTGTCGTCCTCGGCATTGGGCATCTCCTTGTCGCGCAGTATTATCTGTTGGGCCGCATGCTCGGTCACCATCGTCGAGATGATGCACGTGAACAGAATCATTATCACCACACCATTGAGCATGTCGTCGTTGACAAGCGCCACACCCGGAGCCAGCTCCACTCTCATTCCAATCATCACCATGGCAATGGCTCCAGCGGCATGTGCCGAGGTGAGTCCAAACATCATGTTGCCCGACGACACTGGCAGCTTAAACAGAAACGAGGCTATATATGCAGCGAGCGCCTTGCCCAGCGTGCCAAACAGTGTCACCACCAACACCACCATCAGTATATTGCCTCCAGCAAAAAGCATGCGAACATTGATGAGCATGCCCACGCCGATGAGAAAGTAGGGTATGAAGAGTGCGTTGCCTATAAACTCTATGCGGTTCATCAGTGGCGACACGTGTGGGATGAAGCGGTTGAGGATGAGTCCTGAGAGGAAGGCGCCGAAGATGCCCTCCAGTCCCACTGCCTCGCTGAACACGGCACTCATAAAGAGCATCGACATAACGAAGATAAACTGCATGACGGCGTCGCTATAGCGTCGCAGAAACCATCGTGCCAATCGTGGTATGACAATGATGAGTGTGGCACAATAGAGCACAAACTTGCCGGCAAACCATAGCCAGAACATAGGTCCTGTATTGCCACCATACGATGCCACTATTGCGGCGAGGGTGACGAGTGCCATGAGCAGTGATATCATCGACGAACCCACCGACAGCGTCACACTCGGTTTCTTCTGTAGTCCATATCGTCCCACGATGGGGTAGGCTATGAGCGTGTTCGATGCCATGATACATCCCAGTAGTATGGAGGCGAGTTGCGAATAGTGTAGTATGGTTAGACTTGCCACATAGGTGAGCAGCAGTGGCACGGCAAATGTGAGTAGTCCGAACACTCCAAATCGCCGTGAGTTGCGCTTCACTCCCTCCATGTCCATCTCCAACGACGCAAGGAACATTATATAATATAGTCCCACCTTGCCGAATAGCTCAAATGAGTCGTCTCTTGACAGTATGTTGAAGCCGTATTTTCCCACTGCCACTCCTGCCAACACCATTCCGATGATGTGCGGAATGCGCAGCTTGCCCATGATGATTGGGGCGAAGAGGATGATGAGGAGCACCACAAAGAATATCAGTGTGGGGTCGGTGATGGGGAAATAACTTGCTATGTTGGTCATAAGGACGATGTATTTTGGGTTTGTGATTAAGGGGGCTTGATGGTGCAAAGGTACATAAAATCGGTGAAATAGGAGGGGAATTAACGATAAAGAAAATAAACGGGTCGTTAATGCCGGTTAATTGACCGTTAATTATACGTTAATTATTCGGGGATGGAGGGAGAATCTTAAAATGTGTGTTGAAATGGTAGGTTGGGGACGGTGTTTGATTAAAGGATGTTAAACGTGAGACGATTTGTAATGGAAAGTTTGGTGGTTCAGAATATTCGTGCTACCTTTGCACTCGCTTTAAAGAACTAAGCACTACAGCAAGGTTCTTGAGACGAAAGCACAAGGGCGTTTAGCTCAGCTGGTTTAGAGCATCTGCCTTACAAGCAGAGGGTCGGCGGTTCGAATCCGTC